>DATBEA010000072.1:0-12875 GCA_036276215.1 Usitatibacter sp. | reverse complement strand
TCTCTTAGGCACTGTGATTGCAATCGCGTCGCCGATGGGACGCCCCCAGCGCTCGCCTAGGCCTGGGTATAGAGCAAACGCGATAACCAGCGTTATGAGGCTTGATAAATTTTCGCTTGCTAGTACACCCCGGGGATCCAGCGCTTCACGCGTCGACAGTAGTCACGGTAGGCATCGCCGAAGAGCAGGGCGAGCCGCGCCTCATCCGCGCGAGCCCGCCGGTCGAACCACACGAGGTGGAACCCCAATACCGCCGCGGCGATCCAGGAGCGCAGCACGATCGCCAGTCCCACGAAGAAGATGATGTGCCCGAGATACATCGGGTTGCGCACGATGCGATAAGGGCCGCTCGTCACGAGCCGCTCCGGGGGAATCGAGATTCCCGGGCCACCCCCGCCCAGCCGAGCGCGGTAGTTCCCGACCCAACGGTATTGCAGGTAGCCCCACGCGAGCAGCGGCAGCGCGTACGGATCGATGCGCGGCACGCCTTGCTGGATGAGCGCCTCGGCCGCGAAGAGCACGGCGGGCCAGGCGATGAAGGTTCGGTTGGAGGTGCTGGCGAGCCAGCGTGAGAGGCCGCGCCGGCCGCTCACGCCTTCGCCGGTTCGTGGGCCGGCATGAGCAGGATGAAAAGGTTCGCGAAGACGATCGTTCCCGCGAGGAACCAGAAGGTCATCGTGAGGCCCCAGCGGTCGGCCACCATCCCGCCCAGCAGCGGCGCGATCGAGGCTCCGAGCGCTTGCGCGCCGAAGAGAATCCCGATGCTGGTCCCGCCCATGTTCTTCGGCGTCGATTCGAGGAGCCAGGCCTGCAGCACCGGCCGGATCGCATAGAGGAAGAACCCCAGCACGGCCACGAACGCGATGAAGGCCTGCGACTTGCCCGCGAGCGCCATGAAGACCAGCACCACGCCCGACATGAACATGCTGGTCATCATGATGTGCCGGCGCCCCATGCGGTCCGAAAGGTAGCCCGCGATGGGCGTGGCCGTGAATCCCGCGGCTTGCAGCGCGAACATGCCCGCGCCCACCCAGAAGGGGTTCAGCTTCATCTCGTAGGCGAGGTAGACCGGCAGGAACGTGAGGAGCGCGTTCTGGGTCATCGAGCGGAAGGCCGAGCTCGCCGTGAGGAGCAGCAGCGAGCGGTTGCGAAAGAGCGCGGGCAGGCCGCTGAAATACTGGGAGAGTCCCTGCCCGGGTTCCACCTCGGCCGTGGCGTCGCGGCGCCTTCCGCCGATGCGAAGCGTGCCGAGGAAGACGAGGAGCAGCAGCGACATCACGAGGCCCGGTATCACGTTCAGCACGACGACCTCGCGCCAGGTGAGCGTGGCGAGCAGCGCGCCGACCGCGAGCGGGGCCAGCGCATCGCCCACGTTCCCGCCCATGCCGTGGATCGAGAGCACCAGGCCCTTCCTCTCGGGAAAGCGCCGCGCGAGCGTGGGGATCGCGGTGGGGTGCCACAAGCTGTTGCCGAAACCCACCAACGCCACGCAGGCGAGCAGCATGAGGTAGCCGTGGGAGAACCCCATCAGCAGGTACGGGAATCCCACCCAGAAGAGCGAGAGCGCCATCAGCGCGCCCTTGCGGCCCACCGTATCGACGATGATCCCGCCCGGCACGTTCGCCACCGCGCCCGCCACGTACTGGCAGGTCATGATGAGGCCGATCTGGCTGTACGAGAGACCCAGCTCGCGGCCGATGATGGGCAGGATCAGGTAGAAGGTCGAGGGGTACCAGTGCGTGAGCGCGTGGCCCAGCGTGATGAGCCACACCTCGCGGAAGGTGCGCGGCGAATCGGCCGGCGCGGGCGCGGGCGCGGCGACGGCGTTCATTTCGCGGCCTTCAGGACGATCTCGTCGAAGAGCTTGCTCCACTTGGCGCTCTCGTCGAGCGAGCGCACCGGGTCGGTCTGCACGATCTTCACGCCCTTGAGCGGCGAGGCCACCTTCTGGTTCGTAGGCACGTAATCCACGCTCACCATGGCGTTCTGGCCGTCGGGCCCCAGCAGGTATTCGTAGAATGCGAGCGCCGCGGCCGGATGCGGCGCCTGGCGCGCCACGCCCACCGCGTTGGAGCGCGCCACGGCGGGCTCGATCGCGAACCAGTCGATGGGCGCGCCCTTCTTCTTCGCCTGCTCGGGCATGTAGTTGTAGACGGTGAGCGCCAACGGCACCTCGCCGGAGATCACCATGTTGTTCAGCAGCGTATGCCCGTGGCGCGGCGAGATGCCGTTCTTCGCGACGAGCTCGCGGAAGAACGCGAGGCCCTTCTCCTCGCCGCCCATCAGGTGCACGACGGTGGCGAACCAATCGTCGTTCTTCGCCTCGATGCCGAGCTTGCCCTTCCATTTCGGGTCGAGGAGGTCGGCGTAGGTCCTGGGGAGGTCGGACTTTTTGATGAGCGAAGTGTTGTATGCCTGCACCCAGACCGAAAGGATCGTGGCGGCCCACTCGCGGTGCTTCGGCACCGAGCCCGGAGCGAGGTCCGCGTGCACCGGGGAATCGACCGCGCGCAGGATCTTCTCGCGTGCCAGGGCCTCCATCTCGGGCGAGCCGAAATGCACCACGTCGAAATCGTGCTTGTTGGCGCGCGACTCGGCCACGGCGCGCTGCAGGACCTTGTCGGTGCCGGCACGCCACACCGTCACCTTGATGCCGTGCTTCCTCTCGAAGGGGCCGACGATCGCCGGCAGGTCCTTCTCGGCGATCGTGGTGTAGAGGGTGAGCGCGCCTTCCTTGCGCGCCGCCTCGAGCTGCGCCGGGGCAGGGAAGGCTGCGGCGAGCGCCGCGCCCCCGAGGGCGCGCAACACCGCCCGGCGGCGCTCACTGCGGATGATTGAAGTCCTCCTCGAAGTGGCGCGGCTCGAACCCGCGGCCTTCGGGGGTGGGCTCGGCCGGACGCGGGATCACCGACTTCTGGAACAGCATGTTCATGAAGATGAGCATCGGCTTGGGCTTCAGCACCAGGGCGCGCGCCGGCTTCACCGGGTCGGCGTTGAAGTGCTGGTGCACGCAGTTCATGTGGACGATGGCCACGTCGCCCGCCGACCAGTCGTAGCGGATGCCGTCGTGCACCTCGTAGCCCTTGCCGTCGAGGATGTAGAACGCGGCCTCGTTCACGTGGCCGTGCTTCTGCGTGCGCCCGCCGGGCCCGTACTCCTCGAGGTGCACGTGCAGCGTCTGGGTGAGCCCGTCCACCGGCTCGATGAAGTGCTTGCTGTACGACTGCGGCCCGTCGTTGAAGAGGAGGTCCTTGCCCTTGATGACCCGCGGCATCGAGCGAAGCCGCGCGAGCTCATCGTTCAGGCTGTACTGGCCCTGGATGCCGCGGACGAAGACGCGATCCTTCTTGCTGCTGTAGTGCGATTCCTTGCCCATGGATTTCCTTTATTGCATGCCGTGCGTGAACATGTCGGCGTACTTCTTCGCCCACTTCTCGTACTGGTTGAGCGTGTCGGTCGCGTCCACGAACTTCATCGGGAGCTTGTTGAGCGGCGTGTCCACCTTGCGGCTGGTGGGAACGAATTCCCGCTTGGAGAGGATCGTCTGCCCTTCGGGGCTGATCTCGAAATCGAAGAAGAGCACCGCGGCGTGCGGGTGCGGCGCCTTGCGGCTCATCGCGACGCCGTTGGGCCGCGCGATGGCCGGCCCGATCGAGAACCAGTCGATGGGCGCGCCCTTGTTCTTGAGCTGCTCGGCCTTGTAGTTGTAGACGGTGAGGGAAAGCGGGATCTCGCCCGAGACCACGAGCTGGGTGAGGAGCGTATGGCCCTTGCGCACCGACACGCCGTTGGTCGCGACGATCTGCCTGAAGACCTTGTCCGCGCGCGCCTCGCCCAGCACGGAGTACTCGCCGGCGAGCCAGTCGGAGTCCTCCTGCTCGATGCCGAGCTTGCCCTTCCACTTGGGATCGGCGAGCTCCTCCCAGGTCTTGGGCAGGTCCGCTTTCTTTACCAGGCTCGTGTTGTACGCCTGGACGAAGACGTTCAGGCGCGTGCCCACCCAGTCGCCATGGGGACGTAGCGCCTCGGGCATGAGGTCGGCGAGATACGGCGACTTCACGGGCACGAGGATCTTCTCGCGATGCATGGATTCGAGCTCGGGGCCGTTGGTCTCGGCGACGTCCATCGTATTGCGGCCCGCCCGGCCTTCGGTCACGGCGCGCTGCAGCACCTTCTCGCTGGAGGAGCGCCACACCGTGACCTTGATGCCGTACTTCTTCTCGAAGGCCTGCACCAGCGCGCCCATGTCGTCGCTCTGCGCCGAGGTGTAGATCTCGAGCGTGCCTTCCTTCTTCGCGCCCTCGAGGATCTTCTGCGCGCGGTCGGCGCCGGCATAGTTGGCGACGTCTTCGGCGGTCGCGTTGGGCTTCACCTGGGCCTGGGCCGGCGCGGCGAGCGCCGCGGCGGCGAGGAACATCGCGATGCGTAGTCTCATTCCTTTTCCTTCGTCGGTTTCTGGCCCTGGAGGAAGATCTCGCTCCAGAGCTTCTCCCACTTGTCGTTCTCGTCGAGGACCACCACGGGATCGATCATGTGGAAGGGGAACTTGTTGAGCTTGGTGTCCACGGAAAGGCTCGCGGGCACGCGGTTGCGCTCCTTGATGATGGCCTGGCCCTCCTTCGACAGCATGAAATCGGCGAACGCGAGCGCGGCGTGGGGATGAGGCGCCCGGCGCGCGACGCCGATGGCGTTCGGGCGGCCGAACGTGGGCTCGATCGCCTTCCAGCGCACGGGCGCCCCCTTCACCACGAGGCGCTCCACGTTATGGTTGTAGATCGTGGCGGCGATGGGAAATTCACCGGAAGCGAGGAGCTCGGCCATGAGGGTATGGCCCGTGCGGATCTGGGGGCGGGTCGCGGCGAGGTTCCTGAAGAAATCCAGGCCCTTCGCCTCGCCCATGTACTTGACCATCGACCCGAACCAGTCGACGTCGCTCCCCTCGAGGCCCACCTTTCCCGCCCAGCGGGGCAGGAGCAGATCCTGGTAGCTGCGTGGGACCTCCTCGGGCTTCACGAGGTTGGTGTTGTAGCCGATGGTGAAGAAGTTGAAGCGGTCGGCCACCCAATGGCGGTGGCGCGGGAAGGCCGCGGCCGGCAGGTCCGTGAAATGCGGGCTGTAGAACTCCTCGAGGAGCTTCTCGCGGTAGAGCGCCTCCATCTCCGGGCCGTTGGTCTCGAAGATGTCGGCGGCGAAGCGCCCGCCTCGCGCTTCCGTGACGCCGCGCTGCAGCACCTTCTCGCTCGAGGCGCGCCACAGCTGCACCTTGATGCCCGTGCGCTTCTCGAAGGCCTCGGTGATCGGCACCGAGTCCTTGAGGTTGAGCGACGTGTACATGGCGACCTGGCCCTCGCGTCGGCCCTCGGCGGCGATGCGCGCGGCGCGGTCCGCGCCCTTGTACATGTACAGGTCGCGATGCGGCGAGTCCTGCCCCTGCGGTTGGCCCCGCGCCGCGAAGGGCAGGGCGAGCGCGGCCAGCGCCATGCGGTGGAAGGCTCGCCGGGAAGCCGAAAGGCCGCCGCCCGGATGACGTTTCATGCGAGTTGCTCTCCGGAAAAAAGAGCGGGCGCAACGCGCGCCCGCCGTAATGGCCTTACTTCCGGCGCTCTCGCGCCGCAAACCCGGGCTTCAGAACGAGTGGCTCATCCCGAACGCCCACTGCTCGATGTCCTCGCCCACGCTCGGCGCCTGGGAGGCGCTGTTGTTGTACGTGGCCGAGTAGCCGTTCCTCAGCAGCGCGCCCATCGCGAAGAGGTAGGAGCGCTTGGAGAAGTAGTACGCGACGCCGAACTGCACCTGCGAGCCGTCCAGGCCGTCGGTGGTGCACTCCGCGTTCACGCGCGAGCACGAGCCCTTGTTGGACTTGATGTACTCGAGCGCGGTGCGCCACTGGGCGTTCCAGCGCGTGTCCCACGCGACTTCCCACGCCGTGTTCTTGTAGTTCGAGAAGCGCCCCGTGATGTTCGCGTTCTCGTTGTATTCCTTCTGGATGAAGTCGGCCTCGAGGGTATGCGGCCCGAACTTCCACTGGATCATGCCCTGCGTGGCCTTGTCCTTGGCGTTCACCGACTGGTCGTTGAAGTTCGATTGCGCCGTCGGCACGTTGCGCGAGCCGCCGAAGAGGTCCCAGTGGATCTCGTGGGCGAGGCTGATGACGAAGGGGCCGCCTTCCCACTTGACCGCGCCCGACCAGACGTGCGGCTTGCGGGTGGCGGTGTCGGTCTCGTCGGTGGAGTACTGCAGGGCCCCGTCGAAGCCGCCGATCACCGGCGACTCGTACTGGACCACGTTGGCGCGGCGCAGGTGGAAGCTCGACGCCGAGCTCGTGCCGAAGCCCGTCTTGCGCAGCACGTTGGACGAGGACACGAAGTTGCCGCTGGAGACGCCCAGGAACGAGAGGTCGTCGCCGTAGCTCTTGAACGGCGTGTCCATGCGGCCCAGCTTGATGGTGCCCCAGCGCTCGTCCGTGAGGCCCACGAAGGAGTCGCGCTGCGCGAAGGCGGCGGTGTTGCTGTCCACCGCGAACGCCGTCTCGAGCTGGAAGATCGCCTTGAGGTTCGGGCCCAGGCGCTCCTGGCCGCGAACGCCCAGGCGCGAGTTGGACGACTCCATCTCGTTGCGGGTGATGATGCTCTTGTTGCCCGTGGGCGCCGCCGAGAGCGTCGAGACCACCGTGCCTGCATCCGTCGGATCCTTGCCGTACTCGCGGATCAGCTCCGGATAGATGCGGCCGTAGAGCTCGACCACGGAATCGGCTTCGCTGGCCTTCTCGCCTTTCGCGGCACACAGCGCCGGATACGCGAGAGCCGCTCCTACTGCCAACGCCAAAAGTTTCTTGTTATGCATTCGCGAGGCCTCCTAGACGGTTCTTTTATATGGAACATTTATCTTCGCTGCGGAACGGGGTCAATGTATCGGCGTACCCCCGCCCCGTCAAGGAAAAGGGCCCCTGAATGGGGCCTTCTTGTGGCGTCCGCGCGACAAACGGGCAGCCTGCTGCCGCGTCTGTTCCTGAATGCGGAAAAGGAAGGGCCCGCTCAGGCCGCGGCAGGGACCTTCGGCGGCAGCTCCGCGAGCTCGGCCTGGTAGGCCTCGTCCATGCGCGACTTGAGCCCGTGGCGGGCGAGCGCATCGGCGAACCATTGGCGCACCTGCGGCTTCTCGTCGGCGTAGTCGATCTGGTCGCCTCCCACGCGGCGGCTGATCCAGGCCTTGGGCACGCCCTGCTCGTTGCGGATCGCGACCCCCTCCTGCTTGAAGGCGAGATAGCGGGCGGGCGTGGTGCCGGTGTTGAAGTGCTGGTGGAACCACATGTTGGGCGGGACGATGAGCGTGCCCTCGCGCCATTCGAAGCGGCGCGGCTCCGCGCCCTCGGGCCACATGAGGCTGAAGCCCTCGCCGCCCATCACGATCACGTAGGCCCCGGGGCCGTGGGCGTGCGCCTTCTTGTACGTGCCCACGGGAAATTGCGAAATATGGCTGTTCATCGAGCCCTTGGCCATGTTGAAGCGGATGTGGCCACCGCCCGCGCCCCGCTCCTTGGCCGCGATGAGCGGCAGGTTGATCGCGTCGGCCACGAAATTCGTGTCGAGGAGGAGCCCCTTCTGCTCGCCCTTGTTGGCGAAGTAGTCGGGCTCGCCGCCGAAGCGGTCCGCGAAGTCGCGCTTCGTATGGAAGACGAAATCCAGGTCGCCGAACGCATTGATGATGGCCGGCGCGTTGGTGACCGAGATGAAGCGCGCGGGCTCCTTGCCCGAGGCGTTGAAGTGCTGGTGGGTGGTGTTGAGCGGGACCGCGAAGATCGCGCCCTTCTTCCACTCGAAGGTCACTTTCGCGCCCGAGTCGTTCCAGACCGCCGTGGATCCGCGCCCGTCGAGGACATAGACCATCTCCTCGAAAAGCTGGCGGCGGGGCGCCAGCTCCTTGCCCGGCGGGATCTCGCACACGTAGGAATCGTTGGACGTGCGCGAGGCGTCGTGGTTGAGGAAGACGCCCCTGCCGCCGCGGCTCGCCCAGTCCCTCAGCTCGACCGTGTGCAGGTTCTCCACGTACATCGCGTCGCGGATCTCGAGCCCCTCGCCCTTCACCCACTTCGTGTACGGCGTTTCCTTCTCGGTGGCGAACTTCTTCGCCATGTCCTCCGAGACCTTGGCCTTCTTCTCTTCCATGCTCATGCCTCCAGCTTGACCCGGCCCGCGAGGAAATCCTCGACCGTCTCCGGCGTGACCTTCACTCCGGGCCTGTATTCGGGCGCGTCCTCGATCTGCTCGAGGTCGTTCAACCCGCTCGCCTTGTAGATGCGGTTCACCGCCGAGATGAGGCGCACCGGGCGCTTCGGGTCCGAGTTGAAGTGCTGGCTCGCCGTGTTCGGCGGGACGTAGATCACGTCGCCCGCCTCCCACTCGAAGCGCTTGGACTCCTTCTGCGGCGACCAGTGGTACGTGTCGGTGATCTCGACGTCGTAGTCCACGTGGATGTCGTAGCCGCGGCCCTCCACGACGTAGAGGCACTCCTCGGCGAGCTGGCGATGCTTCCCGGAGCGGCTGCCCGGCGGGATGATGAGCATGTACGCGTCAACGGTCTCCATGCGCGTGCCCATGCCCTCGTTCAGCAGGTGCTTGAGCAGGCCGTGGCGCGAAAGCTCCCACGGCATGTCCTCGGGATGCACGATCTTCTTCCTCTTGGCGTTGCGCGCCGGCGCCTGCGCGGCGTCGTCCAGCAGCGCCTGGTACAGCGCCTGGTTCACGCTGCCCTTCTTCCAGGCCTTCGATTCACCCCATGCCATTTTCGGCTCCTGTGTGATTGAAATCGCTTTCGCCCTCGCGCGCCTTGAACGCGGCGGCCTCGGGGCCCGCGGCGGGCTGCGACGGGCGCGGCTCCACCTGCTGCTGGAAGAGCATGTTCATGAACATGTACATGGGCTTCGTCTTGATCACGAGCGCCCGCGCGGGCTGGGTCGGGCTCGCGTTGAAATGCTGGTGCACGCAGTTGTTGTGGACGATGGCGATGTCGCCCGCCTTCCAGTCGTAGCGGATGCCGTCGTGGACCTCGTAGCCCTCGCCGTCCAGGATGTAGAAGGCGGCCTCGTTCACGTGGCCGTGCTTCTGGCTCCTGGCGCCGGGGCCGTACTCCTCGAGGTGCAGGTGGAAGGTCTGCGTGATCCCGTCCTTGGGCTCCACGTAGTGGCGGCTGTAGGTCTGCGGGCCGTCATTGAAGCGGATCTCCTTGCCGCGGCGCACGCGGGGCATGTCGCGCAGCCGCGCGAGCTCGTCCTTCAGGCTGTACTGGCCCTGGATTCCGCGCACGAACACGCGGTCCTTCTTGCTGTGGTAGTGCGACTCGTTGGCGACGGCTGCGCCGGGCTTGCTGACAGGTGTGTCCATGGGTCCTCCTAGACTCCGTATTCGTCCAGATTGAATCGCTTGGGTTTGAGCATGCGGGCGAGCTCCCGGTTCAGCCCGGCCTGCGGCAGCGCCATGCCCCGGTCGGCGGCCATCTCCTGGACGATCGCGAGGTCGTCCTCGGCCCAGGCCATGGTGTTCACGCCCCAGTTGCGCAGCACGTAGTTGTCCGCGCTGGAGAGCTTCAGGGCCTCGCGCAGGGCTTCCGGATCCATGCCGTGGCGCTTCGCGAGCGCGAGCGCCTCGTGGTTGGCGATGAGGCAGGACCACATGACCAGGTTGTTGGCGGCCTTGGCCACCTGGGCGCTGCCGGCCGCGCCCGTGTGCACGATGTCGGTGGAGAAGCAGGAAACGACCGGCGCGATGCGCGAGAATTCGTCCGGCGTCCCACCGACGAAGCAGAGCAGCGTCCCCTCGTCGGCCGCCTTGCCACCGCGGCAAACGGTCGAGTCGATCACGTGCACGCCGCGAGCCGAGGCCTCTCGCGCCATCGCGACGATGGTTTTCGGGTGCACGGTGGAGAGCACCGCCACGATCGCGCCGGGCGCCAGGCCGCCGAGCGGACCGCTCGCGGCGAGGAGCTCGCGCAGCTCGTGGTCGTAGCCCACGCAGACGAGGATCGCCTCGCAGCCGGCGAGCGCCGCGGCGCTTCCCGCCCAGCGGGCCTTCTTCGCTTCCACGGGGCCGCGCTTCGCCCCGTCGATGTCGTGCACGAGGACCTCGAAGCCCTTCGCGGCCACGTGCCCGATCATGGGCAGCCCCATGCGCCCCGCGCCGACAAACCCTATCCGGGAAATGCGCTCGCTTCCCACGCCTCGCGTCTCGCTTGTCGTATTCATCTTTTCTGCGTGATCGTATCCAGGAGCGCCGGCTGGCCCGCCTTCACCTTCGCGATGGCGCGCTCGAGCGCCCCCGCCACCTCGCCCGGCTTCTCGATGGGTCCTTCCGCGTACCAGCCCATCGACCTGGCGAGCCCCGCGAAATCGGGATCGGGATCGGACATGTCCATGCCGATGTGCGCCCGCTCCACGGGGGTGCCGCGCAGCTTGGCCATCCGGACCTGGTGCTCCCAGTCGTTGTAGTACGCGCGGTTGTTGTACATGACGACGAGCATCGGGATGCGGTGCTTGGCGGCGACCCAGAGCGCGCCCGCGTCGAACATGAGGTCGCCGTCGGGTTGCAGGTCCACCACCAGGCGCTTCTTTCCGCGATGCGCGAGCGCCACGCCCAGCGAGATGCCGATCTGCGTTGCCGTGCCCAGCGACCGGCCCGCGTGGCGATAGGGCCTGTCGAAATCCCAGAGCTTGCGCGTCCACTCCTCGAGGGTTCCCGCCGTGAGCACCCAGTCCTCGCCGCGGATGGCGTCCCACACCTCGCAGGCGAGCCGCGGGAGCGCGATCGGCGATGCATCCCAGTCCTCTTTCGCCTCTTCGGCCCAGCGCTTGCGGCGCGCTTCGGTGCTCCTCGCGGTGGCGGCGGCGCGATCCTTCACGGCGGCGGCGAGCTTGTGGTCCTTCGCGATGCGCTCGCGCAGGAGCCGCGTGAGCATCGGGATGGCGAGCGTGGTATCCGCCGTCACGCGAAGGTCGGCATGGTTCATGCGCTGGTAGTCGAGCGCCCAGCTGGAGAGCTCGAGGTCGCCGAAGCCGATCTCGATCCACTTCGCGCCGGGCGGGACGACCGACTTCACCTCGCGCGTCGCGCTCGCGAGCTCCGTGGTGGGCTTCTCCCAGTCGCGCGCATCGAGGCACACGATGCAATCGGCCTCCCGGAACGCGTCCTTCGAGAGGCTCACGTTGAGCGGATGCCGGCTCGGGAAGTTGAGGCGGCCGTTGATGTCGTACACGGCGATGCCCGCGACCTCGGCCAGCTCCACGAGGAGATCGAAGGCCTCCGCATCGCGTCCCGTGTACTCGGCGATGATCACGGGGCGCGCCGACGCGGCAATGAGGTCCGCCGCTTCCTGGAGCGCCGGGGGGTCCGGCGCGAGGCGCGAGGGGACCTTGACCGCCGTGGCCGGCGGGAGCGGCACGTCGTGGTCGAGCTTCTGCTCCTGGAGCCACGCGTCGTACACCATGTAAACCGGGCCCTGGGGCTGGGTCATCATCACGCCGTAGGCTCGGGCGAACGATTCGGGCACGCCGTCGATCGTGTGCGGCTGGTAGTCCCACTTCGTGTATTGCCTTACTGCCTCGCCCTGCCCCTGGGCGGTGTGGATCCAGTCGATGCGTGGGCGGCGCTTGGTCTCGTCCATCGGGCCCGTGGCGCCCACGATGAACACCGGCGCGCGGTCGATGTAGGCGTAGTAGATCGCCATGTTGGCGTGCAGCAGCCCCACCAGGTTGTGCAGGATCGCGACCATGGGCTTGCCCGAGGCCTTGGCGAAGCCGTGGGCCACCTGCACGGCGGTCTCCTCGTGCTGGCAGAGCATCATCGTGGGCCGGTCCTGGCCATAGTTCACGATGGAGTCGTGCAGCCCGCGATAGGACGCTCCCGGGTTGAGCGCCGCATGCGGCAGGTCGTAGGCGTGCATGAGGTCCACGATCACGTCGGACGCCCAGCGCGTTGCCGTTTTCACGTTATGCCGCCCTCAATGCCACGCACTTCTCCGGGTCGAGCTTCACGTAGATGGGATGGCCGATCGGCGTGCGCAGCGACGGGTGCTGGCGCGAGAGGAGCATCCGGTTGCCGAGCTTCACCTGGAAGTCCACCACCTCGCCGAGGAACACCTTCTGGTCCACGAGTGCCTCCCACACGTTCACCGGCTCGTCGGGCTTCGCCTCCACCAGGCCCACGTCCTCGGGCCGAACCGACAGCAGCACCTTGTCGTCCGCGCGCAGCGGCTCGGTGGCGCGCACGCTCACGTCGCCGATCTCGGTGCGCACCCGGTAGTGCCCCGCTTCGTTTTCCGGCCCGAGCACCGAGCCGTCGAGGAAGTTGGTGCTGCCCACGAAGTCGGCCACGAACGCGCTCGCGGGACGCTCGTAGACGTCGCGCGGGCTGCCCACCTGCTGGATGCGCCCCTCGTTCATCACGGCGATCTCGTGGGACAGGGCCAGCGCCTCGCTCTGGTCGTGGGTCACGTACACCGTCGTGATGCGAAGCTCGCGCTGAAGGCGCTTCAGCTCGAAGCGCATGCGCTCGCGCAGCTTGGCGTCGAGGTTGGAGAGCGGCTCGTCGAGGAGGAGCAGCGCCGGCTCCATCACGAGCGCCCGCGCGAGCGCGAGGCGCTGCTGCTGGCCGCCCGAGAGCTTGGTGGCCTCGCGGTCGGCGAGCTTGTCCAGCTGCACGGCCTCCAGCACGCGCATCACCTTGTCGCGGATCTCCTGGCGCGAGTAGCGCTTCGCGCCCACGTCGAGCGGGAAGGCGGCGTTGCGGAAGACGTCCATGTGCGGCCAGATGGCATAGGACTGGAACACCATCCCGAAGCCGCGGCGGTTGGGCGCCACGAAGACACCCTTCGTGGAGGAGTACACC
>DATBEA010000071.1:0-18710 GCA_036276215.1 Usitatibacter sp. | reverse complement strand
ATGCCGGGCTTGGGCTCGAGCGCGGCGATCTCCTTCATGCCGAGCCAGTCGATGAGGTACGTGAAGGCCTTGTGCTGGACCACGACGGGAACGCCCTTCAGCGGGGCGGCCTGCTGCTGCCACTTCGCGAGCGCCGCGTTCCAGCGGTCGGTGAAGGACTTGAGACGCGCCTGGTAGTACGCGGCATTGCCCGGGTCGAGCTCGGAGAGCTTCGCCGACAGCGGTGCCGCCACGCGCAGGATGTTGCGTGCATCCGTCTGGATGTGGGGATCGCCCATGGGATGCACGTCGCCCTCGGCGCGATCCAGGCGCGCCGGCCTGCCGAGCAGCGGCACGGCCGAGGCCGCCTCGAAGTAGCCGGGCTTGCCGGCCTGCACCTTCGGGTTGCTCGCCTGCTGGATCACGAGCGGCAGCCATCCCACCTCGAGCTCGGCGCCCGTGGCCACCACGAGATCGGCGCTCCGCGCGCGCGCGATGAGGCTCGGACGGGCCTCGACGTGGTGCGGGTCCTGCAGCGCGTTGGTCGCGGTGTAGACCTTCACCTTGTCGCCGCCCAGCTCGGTCACGAGCGCGCCCCATTCGGGCACCGTGGCGAAGACGTTCAGGTCGGCGTTCGCGGATTGCACCGATGCGGCGAGCAGCGCCGCGGCGATCGAAAGGATCGTTCTCATCGCATGCTCCTCAATACTTGTGGGCGCCGTGGGCGCCCAGGCTCAGGATGTACTGCACGAAAAGCTCGTTGTCGTTGAAGCCGGGGCGCACCTCGGCTCGCGCGAGCTGCAGGCGCCAGCGGCTGAATTCCGAGGGCGTGTAGTCCACCATCATCGTGTAACGCTTCGGGTTGAAATCCGTCGCGTTGAAATACGGCGCATTCGCCGCGTAGTCCACGCCGCCCGGGTCGAGCTGGTCGTAGCGCGCGCCCACGCGCCACAGCGGCATCCATTGGTAGACGCCCTGCAGGTACCAGCCGCCCTGGCGCGACGAATAGGCCGAGGTGCTCTGCAGCCCCATCGCGTTGGAAGCGTCGTACGTGAGATCGCCGCGCTCCTTTCGCCACAGGTATTCGCCCTGCACCTTGAAGTTCGTGTCGTGCGCGTTGCCGTTGGGCGCCCACTTCCAGGTGAAGTCGGCGACCGCCACGTCGCTGCGGCCGCTGAACGCGAGGTCAGCGTCGTTGGCCGCCACGCCGGGAAGCGTGCCCTCGCGCCCGTCGGCGTGCGTGCGCAGGTACGACACGCCTGCCCGCCAGCTGTGGCTTTCGCCCACGTCGCCGCCCGTGTGCGCGAACACGGTGAAGGAGCCCGCGCCGTTGCGGTTGACGGAAGTGCCCGGGAAGCTCTCGCCGCTGCCGGCTTCGACGCCCAGCTCCACGAACTGGTCCATGGGCGCGACCCACTTCACCTGCACGCCGTCGTTGGCGTACTGGCCGCCGAGGAACGCCTGGTAGGCGAGCGGCGCGTCGAAGAAATCCCACGCGTGCTGGTGCTGCTCGTTCAGGTATCCGAGGCCCGAGAAGAAGCGGCCGAACTTGGGAACGAGGCCGTAGGGCGCGGTCATCCAGATGCCGTACGCCTCCTCGACGGAGACCCTGTCGTCGGGAGTGAGCGACGCGATGAGGTTGCCCGAGAACTTGTCGTCCACGTTGGCGTAGATCGCGAGCTCGGATTCGCCGAGGCTGAATCCGCGCCTGGGTGCGCCCGCCTCGGCCGCCGGAAGGAATCCCGAGAGCGCGTACTTGTCCGGATCCAGCGAGAGATTCGCATAGCTTCCCTGCAGCACCACCGAGATCGCGGGATTGAACGCCGCGATGGAGCTCGCGGGCGCCGACGGCGCAGGCGAGGGCGGTGGTGGCAGCGGCGCGGCCTGCGCGGCCGCGGCCTTGTCCTCCGCGTCCTTCAAGCGTTGCTCGAGGGACTGGATACGCGCTTCGTATGACGACTTCATCTGGCGAATTTCTTCCCGGATCTTGTCGATCTCGGGATCGCTCGCGGCCCATGCGGGCTGCGCGAGCAGGAGCGCGAGCGCGAAAGCGCGCCGCAAGGTAACGAACGGTGACACGGTGGATCTCCTCTGAACGCGACGCCTCGCGATACGGCGTCAAGGAAGCATGGGTGCCCGCGGTGCGCGGGGCGGTTCAGATGAGCGTGGGGGGAGCGCGGGAGCGGAAGTTGAGGAGCGGCTGGGACAGGATCGCGTCGTCGCAATAGGCCAGGACGCGCTCATGGCCGCACTGCGGCTCCGACACCGATGGAGGCTGCGCGCCCGGCGCGCCGGCGAGGCCGGCGCACATGAAGCATTGCTCGCATACCTGCGAGCCCGGTTTTCCTCCCTTTTGCGAAAGCTGCGACTTCGCGTGGTCGAGGTCGTGCAACACCCAGACCTGCTGGCTTGCAAGGAGCGCGACCGCGAAGGCGGCGGCGAGAAGGAAGCTGCGCATGGGCTTCAAGGGATGTACATGATACTCCGCGGCCATGCATGGCTTCACCCTCGTGTTAAGCGGCGGCTCGTCTCCTGGTCAGAATACCTTCGTGATTCCTGCGTAGAACGCGCGGCGTGCGCCGAATTGCGGGGCTCCCACCCCGATGCCCGTGCCGTCGCGCAGCTCGTAGGTCTTGTCGAACAGGTTCACGACCACGAGACGGACCTCCAACTTGCCGATTCCGGGTCCGCGAATCTCCTGCGTGGCACCGAGGTTCACGTTCGTGTAGCCGGGGAGATGCTCGGTGTTGGCGAAGCCGCGCCGCAAGCCGCTGCCATAGAGCAGGTCGGCTGAAAGCGTGGTTGCACCCCACTTGTGCGACACGCCCGCCGACGCGGCGACGAGCTGGTCGTGGTCGAGGTGCACCCAGTTGTTCGAAATGTAGTCCAGCTCGTCGGGATCGAAGTTGAACTGTCCGGTTTCCACGCCCTTCGCCTTCGCCGACGAGATCCCCACGTTCGCGTAGGACGAGAACCCGCCGCGCTTATAGCTGGCCGTGAGCTCCACCCCGTAGACCTTCGCGCGCTCGTAGTTGAAGGAAGAGAAGATGAGCGCGTTGCCGAACTGCCCATCGTCCTGCAAGTGACGCACGTCGCGGTAGTAGGCGTCGAGCCCGACCGTGAGGAAATCGCTCATCTGGTGCGAGATACCGGCGTCGAAGTAGTTCGAGCGCTCGGATTTCACCGCGGTGTTCGCGTCGGAGGGAAGCGCGTTGGTCGTCCCCTGGAAGAGCGCCACGCTCGTGGTGTCGATCTTCTCGGTAGGCGGCGGCGTGAAATAGCGGGCGTAGCCCGCGTGCACGCGAGTCGTCCTGGAGAGGTCGTAGGTGAGGCCTATGCGGGGACTCAGCTGGCCTTCCTTCACCACCGTGTCGACGCGATCAGCGCGCAGGCCGTAGTTCACCGTGAGGTTCGAGGCTGGCGTCCACTCGTCCTGCAGGTACACGCCGTACAGCGTGCCGGCGATCTTGCTGTCGTCCTGGATCGAGAGGGGCACATCGCTCACCTGGTTGCCGTCCGCGTCCGCGGGGAACACCTGCGACAGGTTGTCGGCGTTGAAGCGCTCGCGGCTCGCGAAGAATCCGGCGCGCACCGTGTGCTTGCCGTTCGCGCGCCAGCTGAGGTCGCCCTGCGCGCCGTCCGCGATGTTGCGGCGAAGGATCTGCGCGGCGATGCCATTGAAGACGAGATCGCCCACGGGGTCTGGGTGGTAGCTCACGTCGGTGAAGCGGTGAAAGAGGGACACCTGGTAGTCGAGGTCCTGTCCCAGCGAGCGCTGGTACGAGAGCACCTGGAAGATATTCTTCTCGTTCTGCCGAGCATCGAGCTGCGCCGAGTCGATCGGTTGGGCGCCCGCGAGCGAGAATGAAGGCTCCTGCCCGGGAACGTTGGGGATCTGGAACTTGTTGTCGGCGCTTCCGAAGGTGAAGCTCACGCGGCTGTCGGCATCGATCACGTACGAAAGCTGGCCGAAGCCCTTGCTCTGGCGGGTGTGGTCGTGGATCGCGTTCTTATCCGGCGTCGGGTTCTCGATGCCGAGGTCGTTCTGCAGGTACGAGCCGGTGAGGTAGTAGTTGAAGCCTCCGCTGGAGCCGTACAGCTCGGCGTCGGTCTGCTGTTGTGAATGACTGCCTCCCAGGAACCCCAGGCTGCCGCCGCTTTCCGTGATGGCGCCTTTCGTATGGATGTCGACCACGCCCGCGGTGCGGTAGCCGTACTGGGCGGGCAGCGCACCCGTGAGCACGTTGATTCGATCGGCGAAGCGGGCGTCGAATGCCTGTCCGAAGCCGGCGATAGGCTCGGGAATCAACATGCCATCGATCCGGTACTGCAGGTTGGCGTGGTCGCCTCGCACATGAAGCTGGCCGAAGGAATCCTGCACGACCCCTGGCGCCTGGAGGATGACCTGGTTCAACGGTGTCGATTCGCCCAGCGGCAGCTTCTCGATGTCGGCACGGTCGAACCGGTAGATGGTGCTGCCCGTATCGGGCGAAAGCGCGTTACGCGCAGCGTCCAGCCGCTTGCCGATCACCTGCACGGATTCCTTCACGTCGGGCGCTGGCGTGTCGGTGCCGGGAACCTGCGGTGCGGCCTGCGCGAAAACAAGCGATGGCAAGGCACAGCCCGCGATGGCGATCGCGGAGAAATGCTTTTCGATCTTCAAGATGAACCTCCAAGTCCGATGGAACGCGGCGGCCCCACGCGCGAACGCGGGCCGCAAGGAGCGACGGTCTTCGGGACTTCAGAGGAACTGCGGAGGAGCGCGGCTGCGCGAGGAGACGACGGTGCGCGAAAGCGCCGGAAGGTACGAGGCGAACGCCGAGATGATCGTCGCGGCCACAAGCGCAAGCACCGCGACGAACGTCGCTGCGGCGCCGGCGAACGGCGCATAGAGCGAGCACTTGTCGCAGGTGTCGGAACCCGGATGCTGCTGCTGCGTATCGCCGTCCATGGCCTTGAAGGCATGGCCCAGGTCGTGCAGCTGCGCGCCGTGCTGGCCCATCAACAAGGCCAGCGCGAGCCAGAAAGCGGCGAACAGACGGCGCATCGAGTTCATCACGCGCGCATGATAACTCCGAAATGCTAAGGTAGGCGCATGTGGAAGAAACTGTTGCTTCTCGCGTTTTTCACCGCGTCACTCCCCGGCCTCGCGAAGCTCGAGGAGGGCAAGCCCGCGCCGCCTCTGGAAGCCACGCTCGCTGACGGCACGCGCTACTCGCTCGCCGGCCAGCACGGCAAGGTCGTCATCGTGAACTTCTGGGCCACGTGGTGCGCGCCGTGCCGCGCGGAGATGCCCGCCATCGACGCGTACTACCGCAAGCACCGCGCCGACGGCCTCGACGTGCTCGCGGTGAGCATGGACGACCCGGGCTCCGAGGAGAAAGTGCGCAACGTCATGCGCGCCTTCTCCTTTCCCGCGGCGCTGGGCCCGCAGAGCGATTTCAAGGGCTACCAGCGCATCTGGCGCCTGCCGCTCACGTTCGTGGTCGGCCGCGACGGGACGCTCGTGAAGAAGGATTGGTACGGCGATCCCGGCATCGACGAAGCGTTGCTCGAATCGACGATCACTCCGCTCCTGGGCAAGCCCTGACCTAGAGCGCGAAGTGCACGCCGATCGAAGCCGACCAGCGCGGCTCGATCTGCAGGCCGTTCACGTGCTGGTAGATCGGCACCTGGACGTAGCCGTAGAGGCTCGCCGACTTTCCGAGGTTCACGTTCACGCCGGGACTGAGGTAGACGAGCGTCGCGCCGCTGTTCGCGACGTCGGCGTTCGCGCCCGACTCACGGCCCTCGGTGCGCACGTTCACCTGCAGCTGCGGGCGCACGTTCTCGAAGCTCATGTACCGGGCTCCCACCGTGAGGTTCAGGCCCGTGCCCGGCTTGAAATCCTCGCGAGAGTCGAGCGGCTGCTGGAGGACCGCTTCCCCGAACCAGTCCCAGTCGCGGCTCACCGCGCCGAACGTGTACGCGCCGACGAGGAGGTCCGTCGTGCCCGTGCCCGGCTGCAGCCCGCGGTCGAGGGGCTCGCCTTCCTGCGGGCCGGAGATGAAGTTGTTGTGGATGCTCCCCGTGGGAAGCTTCAGGCCGAACTGCACGCCGATGCTCTTGTCGTCCGAGAGTCCCCGGTAGCGCGCCAGCATGCGGACGTCGCCGATGCTCTTCGTGTGCGACGTGGAGATTTCCGTGTCGCCCTCGGCGATGGTCGTGTGATATCGGTCGAACCACGGGATCTGCGCCGAGAAACCCCAATCGCTTCCGGGCGCTGCGTAGTCGAGGAAGAGGTTGTAGTTCCTGTTGATCGTCTCCTGCTGCACCTCCTGGTCGGCGGGCAGGTCGATGGAGCCGCGGTCGACCCGGCCGGTGCCGCTGCGCAGGTCGTCCTGGGTGAAGTAATCGAAGCGGAAATCGGCGTGGAAGCCGCTGTACTGGCCGCCCTGGACGAGCCAGTCGGAAGACAGGGTGCAGCCGCAGCTCGAGCAGGCGAGCGCGGCGGGGGCAGCGGCGCCGATCAGGGCAGCGAGCAGGGCGCGACGGGGGAATTGCATGAACACTCCTGGGACGGTCGATGTCGAGGCCGCACGGCCTTCAGGCCGGCGGTCGCTTGCAACGTCGGATCAGGAGTGCTGCGGCGGTGCCCGGCTTGGAGGAGGTCTCGCGAGGAACGCGGGCTGCGATGAAGCGATGCCGGCAGCGGCGACAGTGGCGACGCCCAGGTGCGAGGGAACCATCGCCTGCGCCACCGCGGGCGGCGTGAAATCCGCGCCCACCACGCACAACGGGCAATGGGATTTGTCCTCGTGCTGCGGCGGCGCGCCCGGATGATGGAAGGCCGATTGCGAGCAGATGAAGCTGGGCACGGCCGGAGGGCCGAAGCGCGCCTGCGAGACGAGCGGCCACAGCGCGCCGAACACGACGGCGAGCGCGGCGATGAAGGCGTAGAGGCGTTGTCTCGGTCTCACGGCGAGCATTCTATCGCGGAAGTGAACAGCGTCCGGCCGCGAACCTTCCGTTCCTAGCCGCCGGCGCCCCGCCCGAAGTAGCGGTTGCCCATGGCGTTCGCGGGGTTCGGCACGCCTCGCGCGACCGTGACCTGGGACCAGTCGCCGGTCTCGATCGCGGTGTGGAGGATGTCGTGGTACTGGCTCATGAGCTGCGAGTCGTTGGGCGAGGCGCCGTAGTAGTAGATGTAGTCGGGCAGGCTCTGCGCATTGCAATGGCCCTGGTAGGCGCAGGCCGATTCCACGCGCGGGTTCGACGTGTCGCACGGGTAGCCGTAATCGCAGGCGAGGAGTTGCCACGCCTGGTTGAACGCGCGCGGCTCGATGGGCTGCTGGTCGGGACCCATGCGCACGGCGAAATCCGCCCAGTTGCCCGAGAGCACGCGCCCGGCGATCACCATGGCCTCGGGATCGCGCGAGGCGGCGGCCTGCCGAAGCGTATCGACCTGCGCGTCGCTGACGGTGACCGAGGCGCGGCCCCATCCGCCCTGCGCGCCGGCGGCGCGCCGCTCGTCCCAGAGCGACTGCTCGAGCTGGAGCGCCTTGGCCTTCGAGTCGCCGCCCGCGGCCGCGTCGGCGAGCAGCTTGTCCAGGTCCGCCTGCTTCACGGTGATGTCCTTCATGCCGTCGCAGGGATTCGCGCTCACGGCGTCGAACGCGGCGATGCGCTTGTCGCGCTGCGGGTCGTTCTGGGGAATGGAGGCGACGAAGTCGTCCCGCTTCGTGTCCGCCGGCCGGGCACGGGGCGCGCGGCTGGTGCGATCGGGAACGGTCGCGCAACGGCGCAGCATCTCGTACTCCACGTACCACGCCTCGGGCGTCTGGCCCTCGGGAGTGGACCTGAGGCGGTCGTAGAGCGCGCGGTAGCTCCGGGCGCCCAGGAACTCGTTGAAGAGCGTGCGCCTGGGCGCCGCGACGCCCACGTGGGCGAGGGCGAGGGGATTGATCGAAAGGACGCTCGAGGCGGCAAGCGACGGCCGGGCCCGCCGCGAGACCGGCGAGGCGGCCACGGACGGCGTGGCCTGCGCGTGGCTCGCGGCGAACTCGGGATCGCGCTGTGCCCACCAGGCGGCGGCGACCACGGCCACGAGGGCCAGGAAAGTGACGGGGAAACGCAATTTCATCGGGCTTCCGTGAGGATGAACTCGGCGCCGCGCTCGGCGATCATGTAGGTCGGTGCGTTGGTGTTCCCGGACGTGATGCGCGGCATGATGGATGCGTCGATAACGCGCAACCCCTCGATTCCGTGGACACGCAGCCGGTCGTCCACCACCGCATGGGCGTCCCGCCCCATCCGGCAGGTTCCTACGGGGTGGAAGATGGTGGTCCCCAGGTCCCCCGCCGCCTTCACCAGCGCCGCCTCGCTCTGGGCTTCCGGCCCCGGCCGGAACTCCTCCGGAGAGTACTTCGCGAGCGCCCGGGCCGCCATGATCTTGCGCGTCATGCGCATCGAGACCGCCGCGACGGCCTGGTCGTCGGGCGTGGAGAGGTAGTTCAGCCGGATCTCCGGGGCCGCCAGGGGATCGGCGGAACGGATGCGCACGTGCCCGCGCGAGGTGGGCCGAAGGTTGCAGACCGACGGCGTGATGGCGGGGAACGGATGGAGCTCGTCGCCGAACTTGTCCAGCGACAGGGGCTGCACGTGCCACTCGACGTCCGGGGTGGGCTCGGAGTCGCCGCTCTTCGCGAAGGCGCCCAGCTGTGAGGGCGGCATCGTGAGCGGGCCCGTCTTGAAGAGCAGGTACTCGAGCGCCATGGCGGCCTTGCCGTACCAGCGGTTGGCGCGCTCGTTCAGCGTCGGGCCGTTCACCTTGTACATCATGCGGATCTGCAGGTGGTCGTGGAGGTTGCCGCCCACGCCGGGCGCCGCGTGCACGACCGGGATGCCGTGGCGCTGGAGGAGGTCCGCGGGGCCGATGCCCGAGAGCTGGAGGATCTGCGGAGAGCCGATGGAGCCCGCGGCAAGGATCACCGCGCGCTTTGCCTTCACCGTGCCCTCGCCGCGCCCGTCGACCACCACGTCGATGCCCGTGGCGCGCTTGCCCTCCAGGAGCACTTTGCGAACGTGCGCCTTCGTGATGACCGTGAGGTTGGGGCGCGAGAGCGCGGGCCGCAGGACCGCCTTGGTCGCGCTCCAGCGCACGCCGCGGCGCTGGTTCATGTGGAAGTACGCGTTGCCGAAGTTGTCCCCGCGGTTGAACTCCTCGACCTTCGGGATCCCGCATTCTTCGGCGGCGTCGCGCCACGCATCGAGGATCTCCCAGCGAACGCGCGGCTCCTCGACGCAGAGCTCGCCGTCGCATCCGTGGTGCTCGTTGGCGCCGCCGAAGTGCTTCTCCGCGCGCTTGAAGTGCGGCAGCACGTCGTTCCACGCCCAGTCGCGGTTTCCCAGCGACGACCACAGGTCGTAGTCGCCCTTCTGGCCGCGCATGTAGACCATCGCGTTGATCGAGGAGCATCCGCCCAGCACCTTGCCGCGGGCGTAACCCAGGCTCCGGCCGTTCAATCCGGCATCGGGCTCCGTCTTGAAGCACCAATCGGTGCGCGGGTTTCCGATCGAGAAGAGGTAGCCCACCGGAACGTCGATCCAGAACCAATCGTCCTGGCCGCCCGCCTCCACCAGCACCACCGTCGACCTTCCGTCCTTCGTGAGCCGGTTCGCGAGCACGCACCCCGCGCTCCCCGCCCCCACCACGACGTAGTCGTACTCCCCGAATGTCTCCACCTGTGAATGATAAAGGGGTCAGAGCCCTTTTTCACGAAAAAGGGGACAGATCACTTTCCGCCGGATAGAACCGGGAGAACGACCCGTCGCCCTGCGGGGCGTTGCGGATCGCCGACTCGTATCGCGGGCAACTCAGGAGAAGGAGGGGCGGCTTTCCGCGGCGCGCACGATCTTCGCGGCGGCGTCGGCGAAATTGGCGGCGATGAGGTCGGGAATGGCGCGCGTGAGCGGGTCATGGCCCATGCGGTCCAGCAGGATCGTGCCGCATCCCGCGCCCACGCCGACCTCGATCTCGTCGCGGGTGCGCCCCACGAGCCAGGAAGCATCCAGGTCGATGTCGAACTGGTCGGCGGCGTGGCGCACGAGCTCCAGGCCCGCGTCCAGCGCGATCACCACGGTGTCGTAGCCCAGGTTCGAGAAGAGCGTGAGCTCGTCGAGGGAAAGATCGTCGTGGGTGTTGACGAAGACGGCGCGTTTCATGGCGTCATCTTTCCACGCGGCTGTTGCACACGGGGAGCGGGCGCATCCGCCGAACGACGCAGGCGCTCAGGAAGCCGTCTTCGGCAATCGGCCGGCCGCGCGGCGCGCCTCGTACGCCTTGAGATGCGTGTAGGCCATCGAGAGGACCGTGTCGTCCACGCCGTGGCGACGCGCGCGTTCCAGCATCCAGCCCACGATGTGATCGGCCTCGACGCGGTTGCCCGCCTCCATGTCGCGCATCATCGAGGCGCTCCATTCTCCGGTGGCGTCCGTGAGGCGCTCGCGCGCCGACTGGAACGATGCGGCGCGCGGCTCGTGCCCCTCGCGCGTGGCGATCGCATGGTTGGCGGCGAGCGCGCGCTCCATCGCCTCACGCCCCCCGGCCGCGGCCATGATCTCGCGCACGTTGCCGCGAAAAAGGCACGTGGTGGCGGCGAGCGCCGAAAGGAAGACGATCTTCTCCCACAGGTCCTGCTCGATGTCGGGAGAAAGCTTCCAGTCGGACTTGGTCTTCGCCATCTCCGCGGCGAACGCCTTGGCGCGCGGAGATGCGCTCTTGTCGCGCTCGCCGAAGAGGATGCGGTGCAGCGCATCGCCGTTCACCACGGTGCCGTCGGGACGAAGCATCGCGTTGATGTGCGCCGTGCCGCCCATCACCCGCTCGCGCCCGAAGCGCGCGTCGAGGCGCTCGAAATGCGCGAGGCCGTTCAGCAAGGGGATCACCGCGGCGTTGCCCGTCATCGCGGGGGCGATCGCATCCATCGCCGAATCCAGGTCGTAGGCCTTGCACGTGAAGAGGACGATGTCGTAGCCGGGCTGGAGATCGCCCGCGAGGACCGTCTTCACCGGCATGCGGATGTCGCCGTGGGGACTTTCGACCACGAGGCCGTCGCGCTTCAGTTGCCCGGCGCGCCGCTCGCGAACGAGGAAGGTCACGTCGCTCCGCGCCTCCGCGAGCCGCCCGCCGAAGTAGCCGCCGATCCCGCCGGCGCCGAGGACGAGCGTCTTCAAAGCGCGGCTTCGGCGAAGCCGCGCTTCTTCACCAGCGCGTCGATGTCCTTCAGGGTTGCGAGGAGGTCCTTCATCTTCGCGAGCGGCCACGCGTTCGGGCCGTCGGAGAGCGCCTTCGAGGGATCGGGATGGGTTTCCATGAAGACGCCCGCGACGCCGGTCGCAACCGCCGCGCGCGCGAGCACCGGGACGAACTCGCGCTGCCCGCCCGAGGAGGTTCCCTGCCCGCCCGGAAGCTGGACCGAGTGCGTGGCATCGAAGACCACGGGGCAGCCCGTGTCGCGCATGATCGCGAGCGAGCGCATGTCGGACACCAGGTTGTTGTAGCCGAAGGAGGCGCCGCGCTCGCACACCATGATGTTGTCGGCGCCGCTCGCCTCGCGCGCCTTGTCCACCACGTTCTTCATGTCCGAAGGCGCGAGGAACTGGCCCTTCTTGATGTTGACGGGCTTGCCGGCGCGCGCCACCGCGTGGATGAAATCCGTTTGCCGGCAGAGGAACGCGGGCGTCTGGAGCACGTCCACGTGCTTCGCGACCTCGGGCACTTCCTCCTCGGTGTGGACGTCGGTGAGCACCGGCACGCCGATCTCGCGGCGCACCTTGGCGAGGATCTCGAGGCCCTTCTGCATGCCGGGGCCGCGGAAGCTCTTGCCCGAGCTGCGGTTGGCCTTGTCGTAGCTGCTCTTGAACACGAACGGAATGCCCAGCGCCCGGGTCATGTCGCGCAACTGGCCCGCGACGTCCATCTGGAGCTGCTCGCTTTCCACCACGCAGGGACCCGCGATGAGGAAAAACGGCTGCTCCAGCCCCGCTTCGAAACCGCAGAGCTTCATCTAGTTGCTCGTCCCCCCGATGACCTTCAGCGCCGGCTCGGGAACGCGAAGCCTGTGCTGCTCGAGCGCCGCCTTGATGAACGACTTGAAGAGCGGGTGGCCCGCGCGCGGCGTCGAGGTGAACTCGGGGTGGTACTGCACGCCCACGAACCACGGGTGGTCCGCGAGCTCCGAGATCTCCGTCAGGTCCTCGGCCTGGGTCTTCGCGCTGATGTTCAGGCCCGCCGCTTCCAGCCGCGGCACATAGTGGTTGTTCACCTCGTAGCGGTGGCGGTGGCGCTCGGCCACGACGTCCTTGCCGTAGATGCGGTGCGCGAGCGTGCCCCGCTTCACCAGCGCGGGCTGCGCACCCAGGCGCATGGTGCCGCCGAGGTTCGACTTCTCGTCGCGGCGCTCGACCTTGCCGTCGTGGCTCTGCCACTCGGTGATGAGCGCGATCACGGGATGCGGCGTCTCGGGATCGAACTCGGTGGAATTCGCGCCCTCGAGGCCCGCCTTGTTGCGCGCGAGCTCGATGGCGGCGATCTGCATGCCGAGGCAGATGCCGAGGTACGGGACCTTCGACTCGCGCGCGTGCTTGACCGCCGCGATCTTGCCCTCGATGCCGCGCTTGCCGAAGCCGCCCGGGACGAGGATCGCGTCCATGTCCTTCAGCGTCTCCACGCCCTGGGCCTCGATCTGCTCGGAATCGACGTAGTGGATGTTCACCTTGGTTCGGGTGTGGATGCCCGCGTGGATGAGCGCCTCCGAGAGCGACTTGTACGAATCCGTGAGGTCGATGTACTTGCCGACCATCGCGATGTCCACCTGGTGCTCGGGATTCTCGAGCGCGTCCACGATGTTCTCCCACATCGTGAGGTCCGCGGGATATGCGGCGAGGTCGAGCTTGCGGCAGACGATCTCGTCCAGGCCCTGCTTGTGCAGGACCCCGGGAAGCTTGTAGATGGAGTCCACGTCGTGGGCGGAGATGACCGAGCGCACGTCCACGTTGGTGAAGAGCGCGATCTTGCGCCGCTCGTTCTCGGGAATGGGCTGCTCGCTGCGGCACATCACGATGTCGGGCTGGATCCCGATGCCGCGCAATTCCTTGACCGAGTGCTGGGTCGGCTTGGTCTTGATCTCGCCCACGCTCGCGAGGTGCGGCACGAGGGTCAAGTGGATGTAGCAGGTGTTGGTGCGGCCCTCCTCGATGCCCATCTGGCGGATGGCCTCGAGGAACGGCAGCGACTCGATGTCGCCCACCGTGCCGCCGATCTCGATGATGCCGACCTCCGCATCCTTGCACGCGGCCTTGATGGAGAGCTTGATCTCGTCGGTGATGTGCGGGATCACCTGCACCGTGCCGCCCAGGTAGTCGCCGCGCCGCTCCTTGTTGATGACGCGCTCGTAGATCTGGCCGGTGGTGAAGTTGTTGGCCTTCGTCATCTTCGCCGAGACGAAGCGCTCGTAGTGGCCCAGGTCCAGGTCGGTCTCCGCGCCGTCTTCCGTCACGAAGACTTCCCCGTGCTGGAACGGCGACATGGTGCCCGGATCCACGTTGATGTAGGGATCGAGCTTCACGAGGGAGACCTTGATCTTGCGCGATTCGAGGATCGCGGCGAGGGAGGCGGCGGCGATGCCCTTCCCGAGGGAGGAAACCACACCCCCAGTCACGAAGACATATTTGGTCATGCTGTACCTCGTGTGGGAAATTCTTATTTTACAGGAAAGCGATGGCCACGCGGTAAAATCGTGGCATGAAAGTCGCCGGAAAACACTACCGGAGCCTCTGGGCCGACGAGGCCGCGGGCACGGTGAAGATCATCGACCAGTCGCGCCTGCCGCACGTCTTCGAGGTGGCGACGATCGGCTCGGCCGAGGCCATGGCGGAGGCCATCAAGGCGATGCGCGTTCGCGGTGCGCCATTGATCGGAGTCTCGGCCGCCTACGGCATCGCCCTCGCGGTGTCGCGCGACCCGTCGGACGAATCCATCTCGCGCGCCTCGGCGATGCTGCGCACCACGCGGCCCACGGCGGTGAACCTCGCGTGGGCCATCGGGCGCATGCGCGAGCGCCTCGCGCCGGTGCCGCTTTCCGAGCGCCTCGTGGCCGCCTGGAACGAGGCGCAGGCGATCGCCGACGAGGACGTGGCCCTGAACGAGGCCATCGGCCGCCACGGCGTGGCGCTCCTCCAGCGCGAATACGCCGCGCGCAAGCGCCCGGTCAACATCCTCACGCATTGCAACGCGGGATGGATGGCGACCGTGGATTGGGGCACGGTCACGGCGCCGATCTTCATGGCGCACGACGCCGGGATCGAGATCCACGTCTGGGTGGACGAGACGCGCCCGCGCAACCAGGGCCTGCTCACGGCCTGGGAGCTCGCCGGCCATGGCGTGCCCTACACGCTCGTCACCGACAACGCGGGCGGCCACCTCATGCAGCGCGGCCAGGTGGACCTCGTCATGGTCGGCGCCGACCGGGTGTCGCGCCGCGGCGACGTCTGCAACAAGATCGGGACCTATCTCAAGGCCGTGGCGGCGCGCGACAACGACGTGCCGTTCTACGCGGCGGTTCCCACGCCCACCATCGACTGGTCCGTGGAGGATGCGCTGCGCGAGATCACGATCGAGGAGCGCGACGGCGACGAGGTGCGCGAAGTGCGCGGCCTGGACGAGGCGGGCAAGCCCACGTCGCTTCGCATCGCCCCCGCGTCCACGCCGGTGGCCAACCCCGCCTTCGACGTCACGCCGGCACGCCTGGTGACGGCGCTCATCACTGAAAAGGGCATCATCCGTGCCAGCGAAAAGGACCTGCTCGAGGTCTGGCCGCGGCACCGCGAGAGCAAGGCCTACCTCACCTAGGCGGATTCCTTGGTCCCCCGGGTTTCCTTGACCTAAGACAAGCACCGTGCCCGCCGCCTCGGGGAATTATTCGCCCGCGCGGCACTCAATGTCGTGTGAGCCAACTTGGTGAGATAATTTCCATCTTGTCCCTGGGAAAGCCGGCACCGACTTCCAATCCGCCGGCAGCTGGAGGAGTACCGATGCATGCTCAAGCCGCCCCGGTTTCCGCGGGCGCCATGACCCGCAATGGAAGGCTCCTGCGCTGGGTCGAAGAGGTCGCGGCTCTCACCCAGCCCGACTCGATCCATTGGTGCGACGGCTCCGATGCGGAGTACGACCGCCTTTGCGCCGAGCTCGTGGCCGCGGGGACGTTCAGGAAGCTGAACGAGAAGCTCCGTCCCAACTCCTATCTCGCGTGGTCCGATCCCTCGGACGTCGCGCGCGTGGAGAACCGCACCTTCATCTGCTCGGCCACCCAGGACGAGGCCGGCCCCACCAACAACTGGGTCGATCCCGTGCAGATGCGCGCCACCCTGGACGGCCTCTTCAAGGGCTGCATGCGCGGACGCACCCTGTACGTGGTGCCGTTCAGCATGGGTCCGCTAGGCTCGCCCATCGCGCACATCGGCGTCGAGATCTCCGATTCCGCGTACGTCGCCGTGAACATGAAGCTCATGACGCGCATGGGCCGCAACGTGCTCGACACGCTGGGCGACGGCGATTTCGTGAAGTGCCTGCACTCGGTGGGCGTGCCCCTCGCCCCCGGCGAGAAGGATGTCGCCTGGCCCTGCAACAAGGACCACAAGTACATCGTGCACTTCCCCGAGGCCAAGGAGATCATCTCCTTCGGCTCGGGCTACGGCGGCAACGCGTTGCTGGGCAAGAAGTGCCTCGCGCTGCGCATCGCCTCGGTGATGGGCCGCGAGCAGGGCTGGCTCGCCGAGCACATGCTGATCCTGGGCGTCGAGTCGCCCGAGGGACGCAAGCGCTACGTGACCGCCGCATTCCCGAGCGCGTGCGGCAAGACCAACTTCGCGATGCTGATCCCGCCGCCCGCGTTCAAGGGCTGGAAGGTGACCACCATCGGCGACGACATCGCGTGGATCAAGCCGGGCGCCGACGGGAAGCTGCGCGCGATCAACCCCGAGGCCGGCTTCTTCGGCGTGGCCCCGGGAACCAGCTGGGACACCAATCCCAACTGCATGGAAACGATCAAGTCCAATACCATCTTCACCAACGTGGCGCTCACGCCCGAAGGCGACGTGTGGTGGGAAGGCATGACCCGGGAGCCGCCCGCGAGGCTCACGGACTGGACCGGCAGGCAATGGACGCCGCAATCGGGCCGGCCCGCGGCGCATCCGAACGCGCGCTTCACCGTGGCCGCCTCGCAGTGCCCGTCGATCGACCCGAAGTGGGACGATCCCGAAGGCGTGCCCGTGGACGCATTCATATTCGGCGGCCGGCGCTCGACCACGGTGCCGCTCGTGACCGAGGCGAGGAGCTGGCGCGACGGCGTCTACATGGCCGCCACGCTGGGCTCGGAAACCACCGCGGCCATCGTGGGCCAGGTAGGCGTGGTGCGCCGCGACCCGTTCGCGATGATCGCTTTCTGCGGCTACCACATCGCCGACTACGTGGCCCATTGGCTGAAGCTGGGCGCGAAGATGGCCAAGCCGCCGCGCATCTACCTCGTGAACTGGTTCCGCAAGGACGCCAACGGCAAGTTCCTCTGGCCCGGATACGGCGAGAACATGCGCGTGCTCAAGTGGATCGTCGAGCGCGCCGAGGGCAGGGGCGCGGCGCGGGAAACCGAGCTGGGCTACGTTCCCGAGTCCCTCGACATGGAGGGGCTCGAATCCTTCGACGCTTCCAAGCTCGCCGCGGCCACCGCCGTCGCCAAGGACGAGTGGAAGAAGGAAATGCCCCTGCACGCCGAGATGGTGGAGGGCAAGCTCGCCGACAAGGCCCCGCGCGAGATGCTGCAGCGCTACGAAGAGCTGAAGGCCGCTTTCTCCTAGCCCATTGCAGGCTGCCCGTTGGACGCGGCCACGCCGCCGTCCACGGGCAGGTTCACCCCCGTCACCATCCGCGCGTCGTCGCTCGCGAGGAACGCGATCACGGCCGCGACATCCGCCGGCATGATGATCCGCCCCATGGGCATGCGCTCCATGAACTTGGCGACGAGCTTCTTGCTCTTCGCCATGTCCCGGGTCATCTCCGTGAGCGTGAAGCTCGGGCAGACGGAATTCACCCGTACGCCGTCCTTCCCATAGTCGAGCGCCATCGCGCGGGTGAGGTTCACGACCGCGCCCTTCGACGCGTTGTACGCGCTCATCTGCCAGTCGGCGGCGAGGCCCGAGACCGACGCCGTGTTCACGATGCAGCCTTTGCTGCGGATGAGGTGCGGGAGCGCCGCGCGCGAGCCGTTGAAGACGCCGCCCGCGTTGGTGTCCATCACGTCCTGCCACTCGGAGACCTTGGTCTTCGTGACCGATGCGCCCTTGAAGATGCCGGCGTTGTTCACCATGACGTGAAGGCCGCCGAAATGCCTCACGGCCGCTTCCACCACCGCCTCGACCTCGCGGTATTTCGATACGTCGGCCTTGTGCACCCGGGTGCGTTCCTTGGGAAGGCTGCCCGCGACGCGTTCGACCTTGCCCCGGTGGTCGCCCACCAGGACCACCGCCGCTCCTTCTTCCGAGAAACGGCGCGCCGTCGCCTCGCCAATGCCCGATCCCGCGCCCGTGACGATCACCACCTTGCCGTCGAATCTCATGTCTTCCTCGTTCCTCGCGTGCCGCGCGTCGCGCCTACTTCATCGCGTCCTCGATACGCTTGAGTGCCTCGCCCGCCGATTTGTTCCCGTCGATCCATCGCAGCACGACGACAAGGTCGCGATCGGGATCGACCATGATGAGGTTCACGCCGTTGCCGATATGGGCGAACACGTGCGGCCCCACCTGCGGCAGGAGCGTGCGGTCCACGTTCAGGTGCCAGTTCATGTAGCCGTACTCGCGATTGGGCACGGTCGGCGTGAGGGCGCGCCGGACCCATTGCTCGGACAGGACCTGGCGATCGCCCCAACGGCCGCGGTGCAGCGTGAGGAGGCCAAATCGCGCCATGTCGTACGCGTTGATGTACATGCCCCCGCCGTAGTGCCCGCCGCCGCTCACCGACTGCATCACCGCGCCGTCGAGCACGACGTATGAATTCTCGTATCCGAACCAGCGCCACGTGTCCGAGGCGCCGATCGGATCCATCACGTGCTCCTTCAACACCTGCGGGAGCGGGCGGCGCCAGACGTTGAGCGCGGCGAGCGCCAGGGCGTTCACGCGCGTGTCGTTGTACTTCCAGGTGGTTCCCGGCTTCGCGCGCTCGCGCGTGCGATTCTTCTCCACGTCGGGACCGGGCCTGTCCACCCAGTCGGGCTTGCCCCAGAGCGTGCCTTCCCAGTCGCTCGTCTGGCGCAGCATGTCGTCCCACGTGATGGTCCGGTCGCGCGGCGTGGGAAAGAGGTCGAACAGCTCGCCCTTCGGATACGGCTGCACCGGGGGCACGTAGGGCGCGACGGGATCCTCGACCCGGATCATGCCGCGGTCGGACGCCACGCCGATCACCGACGAGAGGAAGCTCTTCGTCACGCTGTGGGCCATGTCCACGCGGTCCGGCTCGCCCCACTCCGCGACGATGTAGCCGTCCTTCACGATCACGCCGGTCATGTCGCCGCGCGTTCTCATCGGGCCCACGATCTCGGCCATCGGCTCGCGCGCCCCGAAGCTCGTGCGCTGGTCCTCGGCCATGTCGCGCGGCCGCTTGCTCTCGGCGGAAACCGCGAAGTCGATCGCGGCCTGGAGCTTCG
>DATBEA010000070.1:0-5225 GCA_036276215.1 Usitatibacter sp. | reverse complement strand
TACGCATCCGAGCATTCGCAGGCGGTGTCGGGCGGCGTTCCGATCCTCGCGCTCGACATGTACGAGCACGCGTACCACATCGACTTCGGCGCGAACGCCAGGGCCTATGTCGATACGTTCTTCAGGAATATCGATTGGCAGGCCCTCACCGAGCGCTACGAGCAGGCGGCGCTGGTTCCGGCGCCCCGCGGAGTCGTCCAGTCGGAATACGGCGACCTTCCGAAGATCGCCGTCGAGGAAGTGAAGGCGCAGCTCGCCGGGGGACAGAAGCTGCAGGTGATCGACGTGCGGCCCCGGCACTTCATGTCGCGGCAACTGGACATCGCGGAAGGCGTCACGTGGCGCGATCCGGAGCGCCTGCGCGAATGGATCGGCGAGCTCTCGAAGGCCGAGCCCGTCGTGGTGTACTGCGCCTACGGCTTCCACGTGGGTTGCAACACCGCCGTGAAGCTGCGCGAGGCGGGCTTCGACGCGAGGTACATGGACAGCGGGCATTCCGGCTGGAGGGCGATCGGAGGGCCGGTGGAGCTCGCCAAGACGTGAGCTATTCGCTCGGCGCGCTCGTCGGGTACATGCTGAAGCTGGGCTCGCTCGGCTTCGGGGGACCCGCCGCGCTGTGCGGAGCGATGCACCGGGACCTTGTCGAGCAGCGCCGCTGGATCTCGGAGGGCGACTACAAGGAAGGGCTCGCCCTCGCGCAGCTCATGCCCGGGCCGCTCGCCGCGCAGCTCGCGATGTACCTGGGATACGTGCATTACCGCATCCTGGGGGCCACCCTCGTCGGCATCGCGTTCGTGATCCCGTCGTTCCTGATGGTGGTGGCCCTGGGCTGGGCGTATGTGCGCTTCGGCGGCATCCAGTGGATGCAGGCGGTGTTCTATGGCGTGGGCGCGGCGGTCATCGGCATCATCGCGATGAGCGCCGTGAGGCTCACCGCGAAGAACGTCGGCCGCGACAAGCTCCTCTGGGCGATCTACCTGGTCGTGGCGGCCGTCACCGTCTTGACCCAGAGCGAGTCGGCGTGGTTCTTCCTCGCGGCCGGCGTGCTCGTTTGGCTCGTGCGCGCGCCGCCGTCGTGGCTCGCGAAAGGCGGGGCGCAGGCGCTTCTCGCGGCCGACATCACGACGGGCGCGGGGATGGCGTCGAGCATGGACTGGCCGCTCCTCGCGCAGATCGCGGCGTTCTTCGCGGAGGCGGGGGCGTTCGTGTTCGGCTCGGGCCTCGCGATCGTTCCCTTCCTCTACGGCGGCGTGGTGACGCAGCACCACTGGCTCACCGAGCGCCAGTTCGTCGATGCCGTGGCGGTGGCGATGATCACGCCGGGGCCTGTGGTGATCACGGTGGGATTCGTGGGCTATCTCGTGGCGGGATTGCCGGGCGCCATCGTCGCGGCCACGGCCACGTTCCTTCCGTGCTATCTCTTCACGATCCTGCCGGCGCCGTACTTCAAGAAGTACGGCAAAGTGCCGGGCGTGGTCGCGTTCGTCGATGGCGTGACCGCCGCGGCCATCGGCGCGATCACGGGTGCGGTGATCGTCCTGTCGAAACGCATGGTCGTCGATGTTCCCACCGCCTTGCTCGCGGTCGCGACCGTAATGCTCCTATGGAAAGTGAAGAAGCTCCAGGAGCCCGTCATCGTGGCCGCGGCCGCGATCATCGGGCTCGTGGCCTACCCACTCCTGCACTAGGTGTCGAGCGGCGGATACCGCCGGAAGATATCGGTCTCGTTGTTCGCGATCCGGTGGCCGGACTTCACGTAGCGCTTGATCCTCGGGCGGGCGAATACGGCCTTGTGAAGGCGTGACAGGCGCGGGTGCTTGCGCATCTCGCGCGCCATCGCCTTGGGGAACGCGTAGCGCAGGCCGTCGATGAGCTGGCCCATCGAAAGGTCGACGTACGTGATGCGCGAACCGATCATCCACGGGCCGGTCCCCGTGTTGCGCTCGATCACTTTCTCGAAGTAGCCGAGGAACTTCGGGATGCGGTGGGCGATGAAGTCGCGCGAGCGGCGTTTCGCTTCGCGTTTCTGGTCCTCGTAGTAGAGGGAGCTCGAGACCGGATGGTGCGTGTCATGCGTCTCCGCGACGAGGTCGGCGATGGTGAGCTGCAGTTGATTCGCCCACCTGCGACCGGCCGCGTCGCGAGGCGCCAACCCCAGCCTGGGTCCCAGGTACTCGAGGATGTTCGCGGTCTGGCCGATGAGCCGGCCCCTCACGCGCAGGTAGGGCGGAGCGAAGGGCGGCCGCTTTTCGCGCGGATCTTCCATGCCGCGTACCACGACGTCGTCGCCGCCACCCTGGCTCTCGGGTATGAGCGCCACGTCCACGTAGGCCACGCCGGCTTCCTCGAACGCGAGGCGCACGAATTCGCCACGGCCCTGCAGGCCCGACCAGTAGAGCAACTCGTACTTCACGGAAGGCATTCAGCTCGATCCGAGAGCGGCCCCGTTCGTCTCGATGACCTGCGAGTAGAACCGGGCGCTCGCCTTGGGCGTGCGTTTTTGCGTGGCGAAGTCCACGTGCACGATGCCGAAGCGCTTGGAGAAGCCGAGCGACCACTCGAGGTTGTCCAGGAGCGACCACGCGAAGTAGCCGCGGATGTCGCAGCCCGCGTCGATCGCGTCTCGCACGGCGCCCAGGTGCTTGCGGAAGTAGTCCACGCGCTTGGGATCGGCGAGCATCTTGCCGCGCACCTTCGGGGGATCGGCGAACGCCGCGCCGTTCTCCGTGATGTACACGGGTGGGTTGCCGTAGCGATCCTTCACCCACACGAGCGTGTCGGTGAAGCCCCTCGGGTAGACCTCCCAATCGGTCTCGGTGTAGGTCGCGCCCTTCTGCTTCACGCGCGAGGCGCGCAGCGGGTAGGCGGCCGCATCGTGCTTCATGACGTTGCGCGTGTAGTAGTTCACGCCGAGGAAGTCGAAGGGCTCGGCGAGCAGCGTGAAATCCCCGACCGGCCATTCCTGCCACGCTTCGCCGAAGACATCGCGCAGCTCAGCGGGATACGCCCCCTTGTACACGGGGTCCAGGTATTGCCGGTTCATGTAGGCGTCCGAACGCGCGGTCGCGGCCACGTCGCGCGCGCCCCGGGTGGCGGAATATTTCGGCTCGATGTTCACGACGAGGCCGATGCGGTTCTTTCCTTCGGCGCGGTAAGCCTGGACCGCCATGGCGTGCGAGCGCAGCAGGTTGTGGCTCGCGATCGGCGTCTCGTAGAGGTTGCGATGCCCGGGGGCGAGCGCCCCGTGCAGGTAGCCTCCGTCGGTCACGACCCACGGCTCGTTCAGGGTGCTCCACATCTTCACCCGATCGTCGAGCGCCTTGAACATCACGCGCCCGTACTCGGCGAACCAGTTCGCGACGTCGCGGTTGAGCCACCCGCCGCGATCATCGAGCGCCGCGGGCAGGTCCCAGTGATAAAGGGTCGGGACGGGCTGGATGCCGGCGTCCAGCAACGCGTCGACCAGGCGCTCGTAGAAGCCCAGGCCCGCCTTGTTCACGCGGCCCGTGCCCTCGGGGAGCACTCGTGACCACGAGACGCTGAAGCGATAGGCCTTGAGCCCCAGGTCGCGCATGAGCGCCACGTCTTCGCGATAGCGCCGGTAGTGGTCGCACGCCACGTCGCCGGTGTCGCCGTTCTTCATCATGCCCGGCGTGTGCGCGAAGCGCTGCCAGATGCTGGGCCCCGCGCCGTCGGCGAGCGGCGATCCCTCGACCTGGTAGGCCGATGTCGCTGCGCCCCACAGGAAGTCCTTCGGAAACTGGCGGCTTGCCGGCATGGAAGTTGTCGTTTGGGCGCGCGGCGACGGCGCGCGAAGGCCGTGAAACCGGTTACATCATAGGCACGCGAAGGGCCTGCCGACAAGCGTCGCGCAAGCCTTTGAAAGCACGTCCCTCGCCTTGCGGTACATTGCTGTCCTTGACACTTTGTGATGGAAACGCTTACATTCCGGTCGCAAATTGGTCTCATCGCGGTCAATGATGGAGCGAGCATGGCTGTGACCATCAAGGACGTCGCCAAGGCTGCCCACGTGTCGGTCGCCACCGTCTCGCGGGCGCTGAACGGCTCCGACAGCGTCACCGAGAAGACCTCGGCCCAGGTGGCCGCGGCCGCCGCGAAGCTGGGCTACGTTCCCCACGAGGGCGCGCGAAGCCTCTCCAGCCGCCGCACGCGCTGCATCGGCGCGGTGCTCCCCGACCTGCACGGCGAATTCTTTTCCGAGCTCATCCGGGGCGTCGACCGCGCCGCGCGCTCCCACGGGCTGCACCTGCTGCTTTCCTCTTCCCACGGCGACGCGCATGAGCTCGCCGCGGCGCTCCTCGCCATGCGTGGGCGCGTCGATGGCCTTCTCGTGATGTCGCCCTATGCCGACCGCAAGGTGCTCGAGAAGAACATCCAGCTCGCGCTGCCCACCGTGCTCGTGAACAGCGGCGAAGGCGGCGAGCGCTACTCGGTGCTGCGGGTGGACAACCACGGCGGCGCCGTGACGATGGTGCGCCACCTCGTCGGTCGCGGGCACCGCCGCATCGCCATGCTCGCCGGTCCCGAGGGCAACTTCGACGCGCGCGAGCGCCTGGCGGGCTACGCGGACGCTCTCGCCGAGCTCCTTCCGGGCGAACGCCCGCAGGTGCTGCGCGGCGACTTCAGCGAGGAATCGGGCTACAAGGCGGGCCGCAGGCTCGTCTCCATGTCCGATCGGCCCGGCGCGATCTTCGCGGCCAACGACATGATGGCGATCGGCTGCATCTTCGCGCTCACCGAGGCGGGGATCGCCGTGCCCGACGAGATCGCGGTCGCGGGCTTCGACGACATCCCGATCGCACGCTACGTATCGCCCGCGCTCACCACGGTGCGCGTTCGCATCGCCGAGCTGGGCGAGCTCGCCCTCGAGCGCCTTGTGCTGGCGATCCACGAGGGAGGGCAGGACCGGCATTCGATCCAGAAGCTGCGCACCGAGCTCGTGGTGCGCAGCTCCTGCTCGCGTCAACAGGCAGTGGTATCGCTCGTCTCCCGGGGCAAGCGCTAGCGCGGGAAATCCAGGAATCAACTTGAAACGACGGGGCGTCCCGATGCGCCCCGCGAACGTGGAGGGGACCTCAATGGCACGCAGTCGCAATCATCCGGCCCGCAACGGCCTGGCAGCACTGGTGAGCGGAGTGTTCGCGGTGGGAATGCTGGCCTCGACGCCCGCATTCTCGCAACTGAGCACGTCGACGATCCGCGGG
>DATBEA010000069.1:0-3855 GCA_036276215.1 Usitatibacter sp. | reverse complement strand
TCCTTCCAGATCGCCACGATCGACACGCAGGCGAGCGCGGTATCGGGGCCGCCCAGCCAGTTGTGGCTCGGCAGGCCGAGGGCCAGCGTGAGTTGCTCGAGCAACCCGTATTGCGGCGTGTAGAAGAAGAGCCAGATGTTGGCCACCGCGATCATCGGCAGCACGGTGGGCGTGAAGAACGCCATGCGCAGCCACGTTCGCCCGCGCATGGCTCCGTTCACCCACAGGGCCATCGCGATGGCGAGCGCGATCGAGGCGGGGATCGTCGCGAGCGCGTACCAGAGGTTGTTCTCGAGCGACTTCCAGAACACCTCGTCACCCCACATCACCCGGTAGTTCTCGAGGCCGACCCACGGGGCGGGGCGCGATCCCTTCGGCGTCGCGTGCAAGCTCTGCCAGAGCGTTCCCAGCACCGGCCAGTGCGTGAAGAGGGCAAGCAATGCCGCGGCCGGCAGCAACAGCAACCAGCCGTGGATCGCTTGCCTCGTCACGGCCGCTACTTGTAGCTGCGCAAGATCCGCGAAGCTTCGGCCTGCGCGTCCTTCATCGCCTGCTCGGGCGTCTTGGCGCCCGTGAGGGCGGCCTGGATGCCATCGTTCAACGCCTTCGTCACGCGCTGGTTGTCGTGCGTGGAGAGCTCGGCCACCGAGTATTGCAGCTGGTCGCGCGCGACCGCCGCGGCGGGGAAGCCCTTCACGTATTCCTCCATCTTCGGGGTCTTCCATGCGGCGGGGCTCACGGCGACATACCCCGTGTCGATGCCCCACTGCGCGGCGCGCTCGGGCTGCGTCATCCACTTGGCGAACTTCACCGCCGCGACCTGCTGGTCCTTCGGGGCCTTCTTGAAGATGTAGAAGTTGCCCCCGCCCGTGGGCGAGCCGCGGCGCACCTTGGCGGGCAGCATCGCGACGCCGAAGTCGAACTTGGCGTTGTTCTTCACGTTGGTGAGGTTGCCCGTGGTGGTCCAGATCATGGCGACCTTCTTCTCGAAGAAGTCCTTGGGCGTCGTGCCCCACTCCACCACCCCGGTGGGATGCACCTTGTACTTGCGGCCGAGGTCGACCCAGTATTGCAGCGCCTCGATCACCGCCGGCTTGTCGAAGTAGGTCTCGGTGCCCGCGGAGTTCATGAGCTCCACGCCGTTGGGCGTCGTGAGGCCCTGGAAGAGCCAGTAGGGAAATCCCGACGAGGGAATCTGCACGCCCCACTGCGTCGCGTTGCCGGAAGCGTCGTGCTTCGTGAGCTTCTGCGCGTAGGCGAGCATCTCGTACCAGTTGGCGGGCGCGCGGTTGGGATCCAGGCCCGCTTCCTTGAAGAGCTCCTTGTTCCAGTAGAGGACGATCGTCGAGCGCTGGAAGGGAATTCCCCAGGTCTTGCCGCCGGTCTGGCTATTGGCGAGGAACGCCGGGAAATACGGCGCGGCATCGGCATTGTCGAACGGCACGATGGCGTCCTCGTCGATCAGCGTGAACATGTCGGTCGAGAGCAGGATCGCCGTCGTGGGAGGCGTGCCGCCCTTGTGCGCGGTGAGCGCCTTCACGATCGACTCCTGGTAGGTGCCCGAGTAGACCGGCTTCACGGTGATGCCGGGATTCTCCTTCTGGAACTGCTCGGCGTAGCCGTCGATGATCTTCGTGATCGGCCCGCCCACGGCGACGGGGTAGTAGAACGTGATTTCGGTGTCGGCAACTGCCGCGAGCGCCATGCCCGCGAACGCCATGGCCATCCCGCGCCATATCTTCTTCATGGTTTCCTCCCTCCGGTTTGTGCGTCGAAATGGTGCTCGTCTTCCTTCTCCCAGGCGATGCGCACGGCATCGCCCGCATGAACGTTCGGGCGGCCCGCAAGCCGCACCACGATGGGACCCGGGCCCGCGCGCGCGGCCACCAGGGAATCGGCGCCCAGGTACTCGACGGATTCCACGCTCGCGGCAAGGCCGTCGGAGGCGAGCCGCATCGCCTCGGGCCGCACTCCCGTGATCGTCGCCGCGCCGGCGAGGCGCATGAGGTTCATCGGCGGCGCGCCGACGAAGCTCGCGGTGAACGCGGTGGCCGGCCTCGCGTAGAGCTCCTCCGGCGTTCCGGCCTGCTCGATGCGCCCTGCGCGCAGCAGCACCACCTGGTCGGCCATGGTCATCGCCTCGGTCTGGTCGTGCGTCACGTACACCATCGTGATGCCCAGGCGCTGCTGGAGCGAACGGATCTCGCGGCGCATCTCGCCCCGGAGCTGCGCGTCGAGGTTGGAAAGCGGCTCGTCCATGAGGCACACCGGCGCCTCGGCGATGATCGCTCGCCCGAGCGCCACGCGCTGCTGCTGGCCGCCGGATAGCTGCGAGGGCTTGCGCTCGAGGAGCGCCTCCAGGCCGAGAATGCCGGCCACGCGTTTCAGCTTCGCGTCGCGATCCTTCACCTTGCGCACGCGAAGCCCGAAGACGATGTTCTCCGCGACCGAAAGGTGCGGGAAGAGCGCGTACGACTGGAAAACCATGGCGATGCCGCGCTGGGCGGGCGGCAGCCCCGTCACGTCCCGGCCGCCGATGCGGATCGTGCCCGAAGTGGGCGTGTCCAGGCCCGCGATGAGGCGCAGCGTCGTGGACTTTCCGCACCCCGACGGGCCCAGGAGCACCACGAAGGCGCCCTGCGCGGCCTCGAAGGTGATGCCCTCGACGGCGCGCGACTCGCCCCAGTGCCTGGAGACTTCTTCGAGCTGGATGGCCGACACCGGCGGATTTTCTCCTAAAATGAGCGGCGTCGCGCCAACTGCCCCCCGAAAGCCCTCAAATGCTCCTCTGGTTCGTCATCATCTACTGGATCATCTCGGTGGGAATCGGCCTGTACGCCGCGCGCTGGGTGCACAGCACCAAGGACTACGCGGTGGCCGGCCGGCGGATGCCGATGTACATCGTGACGGCCACCGTGTTCGCGACCTGGTTCGGCTCCGAGACCGTGCTCGGCATCCCGGCCACGTTCATCAAGGACGGGTTCTCGGGGATCATCGCCGACCCGTTCGGCTCGAGCCTGTGCCTCATCATCGTGGGCGTTTTCTTCGCGCGGCCGCTCTACCGCATGAACCTGCTCACCATCGGCGACTACTACCGGCGCCGCTTCGGCAGGTCGGTGGAGATGCTCACCACGCTTTGCATCGTGGTCTCGTACCTGGGCTGGGTAGGCGCGCAGATCAAGGCGCTGGGGCTCGTCTTCAACGTGGTCTCCCAGGGCAGCATCTCGCAGGAGACCGGCATGATGGTGGGTGCCGCCACCGTGCTCGTGTACACCATGCTGGGCGGCATGTTCTCGGTGGCGATCACCGACTTCATCCAGATGATCATCATCGTGCTGGGCATGCTCTACATCGGCTTCGAGGTGAGCGGCCTCGTCCCCGGGGGCGTGGCCGCGGTGGTGTCGCACGCGGCGCAGAGCGGCAAGTTCCACATCCTGCCGCCGCCGGAGCTGAAGGATATCCTCGGCTTCTTCGCGGCGTGGATCACCATGATGCTGGGCTCGGTCCCGCAGCAGGACGTGTTCCAGCGCGTGCAGTCGGCCAAGGACGAGAACACGGCGGCCAACTCGTCGATCCTGGGCGGCGCGATGTACTTCTGCTTCGCGTTCGTGCCGATGTTCCTCGCCTATTCCGCGAGCCTCGTCATGCCCGACATGGTCGCGGCCAACCTGGACAAGGACCCGCAGAAGATCCTCACCAACCTGATCCTCTCGCCGGTGGTGCCGGTCTTCGCGCAGATCATGTTCTTCGGGGCGCTCCTCTCGGCGATCAAGAGCTGCGCGAGCGCCACCCTCCTCGCGCCCTCGGTGAGCTTCAGCGAGAACATCCTGAAGCCGTTCCTCCCCGGCATCTCCG
>DATBEA010000068.1:0-2343 GCA_036276215.1 Usitatibacter sp. | reverse complement strand
AGAGCAGCACCGGCACCGCGAGCCAGAGGAGGGCGGGCGCGCTGTAGAGCACGACCACCTGCGGGCTCGTGATGTAGAGGGCGAAGACGAGGGCGGAAAGGCCCGCGCACGCCACGCCCAGCATCGCGAGGAGCTCGCCGTCGCCGGCCACGTAGCCGCGGCCCCCGACGCGGGATTCCTCGCGCGCGGCGACGCGCGACACCTCGACGAAGCGCTTGGCGAGCGCGAGCGAGAGAAAGGCGAAGAGGGAGAAGGCGAGGAGCCAGTGCGACACGGGCACGTCCACGGCCGCCGCTCCCGCGAGGATGCGCATCGTGTACAGGCCCGCGAGCACGAAGACGTCGAGGAGCGCCGCGCGCTTCAGCCCGAGGGAATACGCGACGTTCACCGCGAGGTACATCGCGAGCAGAAGCCCGAAGTCGGCCGGAAGGAGCGTCGCCATCGCGAAGGCCGCGGCGAGGAGCCCCGGAACGAGCATCGCGGCGAACGCGATGGGCAGCTCGCCCGAAGCGAACGGCCGCGTGCGCTTGGTCGGATGGCGCCGGTCGTCCTGGAGGTCGAGGATATCGTTCGCGACATACACGGACGAGGCGGCGAGCGAGAAGGCGACGAACCCGAGGCACGCGGCGAGGAGGGACGGCGGGTCGAAGAGCACGTGGGCCGTCACGACCGGCACGAAGAGGAGCAGGTTCTTCGCCCATTGATAGGCGCGCAGCGCCCTGGGGAGCGAACCCGCGCGCCGCGGCTCCCTCGCGATCGCGTGCACGGGCTTGCCGGCGGCGCGCGCATGCGCCGCGAGCGCATCGCTTCCCACGACATAGGCCTCGTTCGCGTGCTTCCACACGGGCACGTCGAAACGATCCTCGCCCATGTAGTCGAACCGGCCCTCGCCGAAGCGCTCGACGAGTGCTCGCGCCTTGGCCTCGCCCTTGAGGTTCCTCGCGCCGTCGCTCGCCATCACCTCGTCGAAGATGCCCAGGTGGTCGGAGACGCGCTGCGCGACGGATGCATCGGCGGCGGTGGCGAGGATGAGCCAGCGTCCCTCGGCGCGCTGGCGGCGAAGCTCGCGCAGAACGGCGGTGTCGTAGGGCAGCAGCGTCACGTCCACATCGCCGCGCTTCGCGACCTCGGCCTTCAGGGCCGCGCGCCCGCGCGCAAGCCACAGGGGCAGCGCGAAGGCGATGAGGGGATTGCGCTTCAGGGCCGCGGCGAGCGACTCCATCAGCATGTCGGATCGGACGAGCGTGCCGTCGAGGTCGACGGCGAGCGGGAGTTCGTCCATTGACGTCATTCCCGTGGAGACGGGAACCCAATCAAAGCGCGCATGCGCCTGGTTGGATTCCCGCCTTCGTGGGAATGACTCTTACTTGATCTTGATCCAGGTGGTCTGCAGCCAGTTGTCGGCGCGGTGGATCACTTCCACGTTGGAGCGCGACGCCCACGGAATCACTTGCAGGTGCAGCGGGATCATGAGCACGTGGTCCTGGAAGTACTTCATCGCGGCGTTGATCGTTTCCTGGCGGTGCTTCGGATCCGTGTCGCCCTTCGCCTCGTCGATCATGGCGTCGAACTTGGCGTCCTTGTAGTTTCCCCAGTTGAAGTCGCCATCGCCCTTTTCGTTGCGGCTATGCAGCACCGGCTGCAGCGTGAAGATCGCGTCGGTGGTGGCGCCGCCCCAGCCCAGCATGCAGAAGCTCACGTCCATGCGCTGGGCCTTCGGGAAATACTGGGCGCGCGGGATGGCGTTCACCTTCACGGTGACGCCGACCTTGGCGAGCATGCCGGCCACCGCGATGCAGATCTTCTCGTCGTTGATGTAGCGGTTGTTCGGGCAGTCGAGCTGCACCTCGAAGCCGTTCGGGTAGCCCGCGTCGGCCAGCAGCTTCTTGGCCGCGGCCGGGTCGTACTTCACGCGCTTGTCCATCGACTTGGGGATCCCCGCCTTGTCCGGGTTGGGCAGGTTGATGGAGGTTTCCACCGCGAGGCCGCGCATCACGGTCTTCACGATGGCGTCCTCGTCGATGCCCATGTAGAAGGCCTTCCTCACGCGCTCGTCCTTGAAGGGGTTCTTGCCCTTCACGTTCGAATAGAGGAGCTCGTCGCGGGCCTGGTCCATCTGAAGGAAGATCACGCGGTTCTCGCGGCCCTCGTAGACGTGCAGCGCCTTGTCGGCCTTCAGCTTGTCGATGTCCTGCACCGGGGGGTCGAGCACGAAGTCGAGCTGGCCCGAGAGGAGCGCCGACATGCGCGTGTTGCCCTCCTTGATCGGCTGGTACAGGATCTCGTCCACGTTGCCGTCGAAGCGGCCTTCCTTGATCCCCCACCAGTTCGGGTTCTTCTTGA
>DATBEA010000067.1:0-11177 GCA_036276215.1 Usitatibacter sp. | reverse complement strand
GTCGGGAAGCTTCGCCTCCTCGCCGAACATGTGGCGGTAGAGCCGCCACGCGTGGTCTTCCACGCGAAATTCCTTGTGCGTGCCGTCGGGCATGCGCTTCTTGCGCGTGTACGTCCACGAGAACGGCGGCTCGATGCCATTGGAGGCGTTGTCGGCGAAGGCGAGGCTGATGGTGCCCGTGGGCGCGATCGCGAGCAGGTGGGAATTGCGGATGCCGTGCTTGCGGATCGACTGCTTGATGGCCTCGGGCAGGCGCGAGGCGAAGTTGCCGCCCGAGAGGTAGAGATCCTTGTTGAACATCGGGAAGGGGCCGCGCTCCTTCGCGAGCTCGATCGACGCGAGATAGGCGTGGTCGCGCATGATCTGCGTCATGCGCGCCGCTTGTGCGCGCGCCTCGCCGGTGTCGTAGCGCAGGCCCAGCATCGCGAGCGCGTCGCCCAGCCCGGTATAGCCCAGGCCCACGCGGCGCTTGGCTCGCGATTCCGCGTCTTGCTGCGCGAGCGGCCAGGGCGTGACCGCCAGCACGTCGTCGAGCATCCGCACGGCGACGCCCACCACCTCGCCGAACGCCTCGTCGTCGAAGCGCGCATCGGCGGAGAACGGCCCGCGAACGAAGCGCGTGAGGTCGATCGAGCCCAGGCAGCAGCACCCGTACGAGGGCAGGAATTCCTCGGCGCAGGGATTGCAGGATTCGAGGGTCTCGCAGTAGTACAGGTTGTTGTCGGCGTTGGCGCGGTCGAGGAAGAGGATCCCCGGCTCCGCGTGGTCGTACGTGGACCGCATGACCTGGTCCCACAGCTCGCGAGCACGCACCTTGCGGTACACCCAGGAGCCATCCGCGCGCTGGTAGGCCCCGGCGGCCTTCACGTCGGCCGTGGGCTCGGCCTTGTGCGCCAGCTCGACCTCGCCGCCCGCTTCGACCGCGCGCATGAAGGCGTCGGTCACTCCCACCGAGATGTTGAAGTTGGTGAGCTCGCCCGAATCCTTCGCATGGATGAAGCGCTCGATGTCGGGATGGTCGCAGCGCAGGACGCCCATCTGCGCACCGCGCCGGGCGCCCGCCGATTCCACCGTCTCGCACGACTGGTCGAAGACGCGCATGTACGAGACGGGCCCGCTCGCGCGCGAGTTGGTGCCCTTCACCCACGCGCCCTCGGGCCGGATCGACGAGAAATCGTAGCCCACGCCCCCGCCCCGGCGCATGGTCTCGGCCGCCTCGGCGAGCGCCGTGTAGATGCCGGGCTTGCCGTCCACGAGCTCGGTGATGGAGTCGCCCACCGGCTGCACGAAGCAATTGATGAGGGTCGCGGTGAGCGAGGTGCCCGCGGCCGAGTTGATCCTCCCGGCCGGGATGAACCCGCGCTCGAGCGCCTCGGCGAACCGGGCCTCCCAGTGGGCGCGCTTCGCCTCGGGCTCGGCCCGTGCCAGCGCGCGTGCCACGCGCTCGCGCACTTCGGCGGCGCTCGCCTCCCCGTCCTTGGCGTACTTCTCCAGCAGCACGTCGCGCGAGATCGGCTGCGCCGGAAGGGTCTCGCGCGTGCGCTGTTGGCGGGAGGGTCCGAGAGTCTGTGCCATGATCGATATTTTAGTCCCTGGGAGTCGTGAATGCCGGAAACCGCGATCCTGGCCGGAGGCTGCTTCTGGTGCCTGGAGGCCGTGTACGACGAGCTGAAGGGCGTGGAGTCGGTGGAGTCCGGGTACATGGGCGGCAAGACCCCGCGGCCGACCTATGAGCAGGTCTGCGGCGGAGCCACCGGGCATGCCGAGGTCGTGCGCATCACCTTCGATCCCGCCCAGGTCTCCTACGAGGACCTGCTCGGGATCTTCTTCGCGATCCACGACCCGACCACGCTGAACCGGCAGGGAAACGACACCGGCACCCAGTACCGCTCGGCGATCTTCTACCTCTCGCCCGGGCAGGAACGCACCGCAAGGGAAATGGTGGCGAAGCTCGGGCGCGACAAGACCTTCTCGAAGCCCATCGTGACCGAGATCGCCCCGGCGTCGGAATTCCACGTGGCCGAGGCCTACCACCAGGAATACTTCAAGCGCGTGGGCGGTGGAAACCCCTATTGCAGCTTCGTGATCGAGCCCAAGGTCACGAAGTTCCGCAAGCAGTACCTCGACCGCCTGAAGAAGTAGGCCGCCTGTGGCAGACTCGCGCGATGCCTGACCAGACGACCGGCTGCGTGCTCTTCGCCGACGTGAGCGGAAGCACCAAGCTCTACGAAACCGTGGGCGACGCCCAGGCGCACGAGGCGGTGGACCTGTGCGTGAAGCTCTTCTCCGCGCTCACGCTGCAGCACGGCGGGCGCGTGGTGAAGACCATCGGCGACGAGGTCATGTCGGTCTTTCCGGACGCGGCGCCCGCGGCCTACGCCGCCCGCGACATCCAGCTGGGCATGAGCGACATGGCGCCCATGGACAAGGTGCAACTCGGGGTGCGCATCGGCATGCACCACGGCCCGCTGGTCGAGCGCGAGGGCGACGTCTTCGGCGACACGGTGAACCTCGCCGCGCGGCTCACCGAGATGGCTTCCAAGGGCCAGATCATCACGAGCCTCGAGACCGTCGATCGCCTGGCGCCCGTGCAGAAGATGGACGCGCGCCGCCTCTATTCGATCCCTGTGAAGGGCCGCGAGCGGGAAGTGGATATCTGCGAGCTCATGTGGAGCGACACCGATGACGCCACGCAGGTCGTGGCTTCCCACGTGGCCACCGATGCGGGCGATGCCCTGCGGCTCGTGTACCGCACGCGCGTGGTCCTCCTGGGCCCCGAGCGGCGCTCGGTCGTGCTCGGGCGCGACGCCACCGCGGACCTGGTGATCGCCGACCGCATGGCCTCGCGCGCGCACTGCGAGATCGAGCAGCGCCAGGACAAGTTCGTGCTCTCCGACCGCAGCGCCAACGGCACGTACCTCAGCATCGACGGGGACCGCGAGATCGTGCTGCGCCGCGAGGAGGCGCTATTGCGCGGCCACGGCTTCATCACCCTCGGGCAGTCGCGCTCGAGCGCGACCGAGTTCGTGGAATTCTTCTGCGAGTAGCGCCGGTGGGCCACACGCTGCTACGATTCAAGACCCAGGCCGCGGACACCGCCGAGATCGTCGGCGGGCTGCTCGCGCGGCTGATGCGCTAGGGGGAGTGCCATGGGAATCAAGGATTGGTTCGGCGGCGACAAGAAGAAGGCCGCCTATCGCGACAAGCTGAAGGAGGCCGTGGCCGACGGCCGGCTCAAATCCTCCGACATGAAGGAGCTCGAGAAGCTGCGCCGGGACCTGGACGTGCCCAACGCGGCCGAGGATCGCACGGTGATGCGCCGGGAGATCTACAACGAGGCGGTGGCCGGGGCCAAGGGCGACGGCGAGATCACCGCCACCGACGCGCACGAGCTCGCGAAGATCCAGAAATTCCTGGCGCTTCGCGACGACCAGGTGGAGAAGACGCGCTGGGACCTGGCGCGGCTTCGCACGCTCACCGAGATCCGCCACGGCAACCTGCCCCAGGTGCCGCCGAACAACAGCTCGCTCAGGGGCGTGGAGCTCGAGCCCGGCGAGATCGCCCACTACAGCATGTCGGTCGAGATGTTCGACCTGCCCTCCACGCGCCAGAACGACGGCGTGCCGATGGCGTTCAACGGCGGCTACGAGGGCGGCTCGGCGCAGATGCACGTGCTGCCCGAGGACGGGGCCAAGCCCCAGGGCGACGCCTCGGTGATCCTCACCAACCGGCGCGCCGTCGTGAAGACCTCGGGCGGCAAGATCGCGGCGATCCGCTACTCGCCGCAGTCGCAGATCGCCCTCTACAGCGACGGCCTGAGGCTCGAGCGCACCGTGGGCAACACGATCCTTCGATTCAAGTCGAAATCGGCGGAGACCGCGGAGATCGTGGGGGAGCTGCTCGGGACGCTGATGCGCTGACGCGGAAGCCGGGCTACTGCTTGGCGGCGGCGCCCGCGGGAGCGGCGGCAGCCGCGGCGAGTGCCGCCTGGATCCGGTCCTCGGGCTTGGGCACGATCAGCTCCGCGTAGTTGAACATCGGCAGCGGCGGGGGCAGCTTCAGCGCCTCGGCCACGTCCATGCGCACCTGGAGCGCGAAGCGGGTGAGGGTCTCGACGGGGATCTTCGAGGGCGGCACCTTGTTCACCAGGATCTGCTCGGCCTTGTACGCCGTGAACTGCCCGATGGAGTGGTAGCGGCTCACCAGGCCCGTGAGCGCGCCGGTCTCCATGAGCTGCTCGGTCGAGGCGAACGCCGGCAGCCCCACGCTCATCGCCGCGGGGATCACGGATTTCTGCGCGATCGTGCCGAGGAAGGAATCGGGCGGGAGGTAGAGCCAGTCCACGTTGTTCTGGGTCTTCAACTCGCGCACCATCTCGGGCGCGCCGTCGGCGGTGACCTTCTTGTTCGCGTCCAGGCGCAGCGGCTTCGCGACCACCGAGAAGCCCAGGCGGCGCGACACCTCGCGCACCTCCTCCACCACCACCACGGAGTTCTGCTCGGTGGGCGTGTAGAGGATGCCCAGCGACTTGAAGGGCCGGTAAGAGGCCATCGCACGGATCTGCGTCTCGGTGGGCGCCACGTGGAAGACGCCGGTCACGTTGCGCCCGGGGTTCTTCAGGTCGCGCACGATCTTGGCCAGCACGGGCGCGGCCACCAGGGTGAACACCACGGGGATGTCGGTGATGTTCTGCTGGGGATCGACCTGGTCGTAGGTGCCGACCACGCCGAGCGTGACCGAGGTGCCCCAGGTGTAGACCAGGTCCGGCTTGGTGCGGCGGATCTCCTCGATGAAGCCGGGCATGCGCGAGTTGTCCCGGTTCAGGTCGCGGTAGGTGATCTGCACCGGGATGCGGCGCGCCGCGAAGTAGTCCTCGAATCCGCGCTCCACGTCGGTCTTGCCGCGGAAGGTGATCGCGTAGATCCGGTAGGGGCGGGTGAGCTGCGCCTGCGCGGCATGGTCGGTGACGGCGAGCATCGCCACCACGGTGAACCAGAGGAAGGCGCGGCGGATCATTGCGTGACGGCCGCCGGCTGCCATTCGGAGCCGTGCGTGGCGACGGTGAACGCGATGCCGCAGAAGAGCACGAGCGCGGAGATCGCGACGAACGCGCCCTGGTAGCCCCACACGATCACGAGCAGGCTCGCGATGAGCGGGCCCAGCGCGTTGCCCAGGCGCTCGAGGAGGCGGTAGACGCCGTACACCGCGTCGTTTCCGTAGATGCGGATCTCTTCCTGGCAGTGCTCGGCCACGAGCGCGCTCTGCGCGGCGATGGAAAGCGCCTGGCCCAGGCCCAGCAGGAACACCACGCCGAAGAGCACGAGGAAGCTCTCGGAGAGGAGCAGCAGCAGCCCCGACAGGCCCGAGATGATGAGGCCCACGCTCACGTAGCGGTCGCGGCGCATGGTCGCGTCCGAAAGGCTCGCCGAGAGCGGCACGATGAGCACCATCATCACCGCGTAGACCATGAGCATCCGGCCGGCCATGGCGGAGGTGTTGCCGATCGAGACGATGTAGAGCGGAACGAGGTAGAAGCACACGCCCGTGAGGATGACCTTGGCGGGCATCGCGGCAAGGCCCGTGAGCGTCATGAAGCGGCGGTTCATGAGGAGCGCCATGATCTCGCGCATGCGCGGGCCGCGGGTGGGCTTGACCGTGGCAAGCCGCACCTCCACGGTGGGCAGGCGGTTGATGGCGAGGATCGACACGAGCGACATGAGCGCCGAGACGCCGAAGGATGCCCGGAAGCCGATGTTGTCGGCGAGGATGCCGCCGATCGAGGGGCCGCACACCGTGGCCACCATGATCGCGCCGATGAAGAGCGCGAAGCCCTGGGCCCTGTTCTGCTGGCCCGTACGGTCCAGCACGTAGCCCTGGGCCGCCACGAACACCATCGCGTAGCCGAGCGCGCAGAGCGAGCGCCAGAGGATGAGGTCGTAGAGGTTGTAGGCGAGCGCGGTGCCGGTGAAGCCGACGGTCGCCATGATCGCGCCCACGAGCATCGCGCGGCGCCGCCCGACCCGCTCGCTCCAGCTTCCCAGGTACGGCTGGCCGAGCGCCACGATCAGCATGAAGAGCATGATCGGCAGGCCGATCACCACCTGCGGGGAAATGTACGGGATCGCCACCAGCAGCTGGTTCACGTAGCTCGGCAGGAACGAGCGCGTGAGCTCCTCGGCGAGGATGAAGGCGAAGAGCGGCGCGCGGATCCGGTTCAGGTTCATCTCGTCGGTGTCGCTGCCCTCGGGCGCGGAGCCGAAGCGGAAGCGCTTCGAGAGCGTCTCGAACGCCTGTTGCGCGGGCCGAAGCGCCTCGCGCCGCGCGCCCGTGGCGCTGCGCAGCTTGTCCTGCAGCTCGCCCGCGAGGAACTCGTAGCGCACGTTGAGGTGGTCGATCGCCGAGTCGATGCGCCGCAGCAGGCGTCCGATCTCGTCGTTCGCCCGGATGCGCACGGTCGCGGTGAAGTCGCCCGCCCGCATTCGGTCCACCTGGCGAGCGAATTCGCCGAGGCCCGAGGCGAGGCGCGCGCCCGCCATGAAGTTCAGGAGCTCGAGGGTGAAGAAGAGCGAGACCACGAGCACCACCACCACGTCGAGCAGCACCTCGAGCAGCACGTGGTCCACGAATGCCGCGTCGATGCCCACGTGCAGGATGCCCAGGGGCTTGCCGTTGTCGTTGATCGGGACCGAGACGATGTACTGCTGGCCCACGCGGGCGGAATTGGAGATCTCGCCCGTCTCGTGCGCCATCTGCAGCACGACCGCGTTGCGGAAGTAGGTGCGCGCGCCGATGGGCTCGGTGCCGCGCGTGTAGAGCACGTTGCCGTCGGTGTTGGTGACCGCCATGTAGGCGAATTCCGGGTTCTCCTCGAACACCTCGGCGAAGGTCTGCTCCACCCCGTAGAGTTGCGAGAAGTCGATGCCGTAGCTCGTCGCCTTCAGCACCAGCGCGCGCACCGACGCGGCCACGGTGGCGGCCTTCTGCTCGGTCTCGGGCACGAGCTCCTGGTCGAATACGCGGTGCGAGAAGAACGAGACCACGGCGAGCGCCACGACCACGCAGACCATGATGACGCCCGCGAGGCGCCAGTAGATCCGCCAGAGGTAGTTCTTCTCGAGCATGGGAATGCTAGCCACCGGCGTCCAATCGTGCGCGCAGGTCGTCCAGCGACGCATTGGCCTCGCGAAGCGACGAGCGCAGGCTGCCGATGGCGGTGTCGAAGGCGCTGCCCGCCGGCATGGGGGCGTCGGTGCGGTCCTCGAGCCGGCTCGCGGCCGCCTCCAGCGCTCGCAGGTCGCGCTCGAAGCGCCGGATCACGACGATGAGCGCCAGCGGCGCCACGAGGGCGATGCCCAGGAAGGAGAAGATCGAGGCGAGCAGGATCTCCTTGCCGGCCACCTTGGCCGCCCGCTCCACCTCCTCGGAGGAGTATCGCAACGCGAGGTATCCGACCGTGAGGTCGAAGTTGTTCTTGAGCGAGATGCCCGCCACGTATTCGTCGGTGCCCTCGGTGCCCCACTCGGTGCTCTTGGAGCGTGCCGCCGCGTCGGTCCACGCGTTGGGGACCTTCTCGCCCACGCGCGCGCGCTCGGTGCTGTAGATCACCTGCCCCGTATGGTCGAAGACGTCGATTCCCTGGATGAGCCGGTCCGAGGCGCGCTCGCGGGCGAGCAGCGCGTTCATGGTGCCGATCTCCATGAACTGCATGCCTACCGAAAGCGAGGCTTGCACGCTATTCTCGATGTTGCGCCCGATGACGAGCACGCGGGAGCGGACGATCGAGGAGATCGTGCTCTTGTACTTGAAGTAGTTGAGGAACGCCGCCATGCCGACGGCGAAAAAGCTCACCACGAGAGCAACGATGATGAAACGGACGCGTATCGTCCCCATCCCTGAGACCCCGCTCCCCCGGTGCACGGCACCTTTCGCGCATGGTACCACGGAGCTTGCGGGAATGCGTAAGGTATTTCCCGTAAGTATTTGTCTTTAAGAGTTTTCCTAGCCCCGGGGCGACCCCGGTTTTATGGTAGGTTAGCGGGTCCAAAAGGGGCCCATCGACAGGGGAGCCGATGAGCGACAAGAAGGGGGCGGATACGCTTTTCGACATGGACCCCGGGGCGGCGGACCGCACCGTGGTCGACCCCACCGCCATCACCCGGACCGGCAGCACGGGCCCCCGGGCGCCGAACGACCCCCGGCGCGTCCTGGATCCCAAGCCCGCTGCCGCGAGCCTCGCGCTCGCCGCGGGCTTTCGCCTCTTCGAGTACCGCATCGACGGGATCCTGGGCCAGGGCGGGTTCGGGATCGCCTATGCCGCGACCGACGTGAACCTCGCCGCCAAGGTCGTGATCAAGGAGTACCTGCCCGAGGAGTTCGCCTACCGCGCGGCGGACAATTCCGTGCAGGCGCGCGACGATTTCGACCAGGAGTTCTACCAGAGCGGGCTGGACAGCTTCCTCGTGGAGGCGCGCACGCTCGCCACCTTCCGCCACCGCAACATCGTGCGCGTGGCGCGCTTCTTCGAGGCGAACAAGACCGCGTACATGGTGCTCGAGTACGAGCGCGGCGAGTCGCTGAAATCCTTCCGCAAGAAGCACGAGAATGTCCCCGAGGCGACAATCGTCGCGCTGCTGGCGCCGCTCCTGGACGGGCTCGCGGTGGTCCATGCCGCGGGCTACCTGCACCGCGACATCAAGCCCGACAATATCTACGTGCGCGACGAGGACGGCAGCCTGGTGCTGCTGGACTTCGGCGCGGCGCGCCAGACCGCCGTGGAGAAGAGCGAGATCGGGATGGTGGTCACGCCGGGCTACGGTCCCATCGAGCAATACGCGGGTGGCGGCCGGCAGGGGCCCTGGACGGACATCTACTCGCTGGGCGCCACGCTCTTCTGGCTCATCACGGGAAGGAAGCCGCTCGACGCGCCCACGCGCCTGGCCGAGCCCGACCCGCTGCCCAGCGCGGAATCCCTCGGCAAGGGCCGCTACAGCGCGGAGTTCCTGCGCGCGATCGACTGGTGCCTCGCGCGCCACCCGGTCGAACGTCCGCAGACGGTGGCGGAGCTTCGCTCGGCGCTCTTCGCTTCGCACGCGGGCGCGCTCGGCCTCGAGGAGGCCCTGAGGAAAGGCGACGAGGAGCATGCCAAGAAGCGCGGCCGCGTGCACCGGGCGCTGCGCCTGCTGCGCCGCCCGGCGTCCTGGCCCATCGTCGTGAAGATGACCTTCGCGATGGTGGCGACGGCGCTGGTCCCGATGCTCATCACGGCCTACTACAACGTGAGCTCCTCCCAGGAATACGTGGCCGACCTGGAGCTTCGCAACCTGGAGCAGCTCGCGCAGAGCACCGCCGGGCGGATCTCCCAGCTCATCGCGGCGATGCGCGGGCTCGCCGACTATGTCGGCACCGACGACGACTTCGTCGCCTACCTCGCGCATCCCACGCCCAAGGGCACCCAGGAGACGCTCGCCAAGCTGCAGAGCCTCGCGCGCAGCAACTCCGACATCCAGTTCGTGATGGTGATGGACGGCGCCGGCAAGGCGATCGTCGCGACCGATCCCCAGGTGATGGGGAAGAACTTCAAGTTCCGCGAGTACTTCAAGGAGGCGATCGCGGGCCACGCCTACATGACCGGCATCATCGTGGGCTCGGTCGCGGGCGCCTCGGGCGTGTTCTTCTCGCGGCCCGTGTATGGACCCGACGGGCGCGAGCCGACCGGCGCGGTAGTGATGCGGGTGAAGGCCGATCCCATCGTGCGCATCCTCGGCAGCACCACGGACGGCAAGGAGCGGCAGCCCTTCCTCGTGGACGGCGACGGGGTCATCGTGTGGCATCCCGACGAGCACATGATGTTCAAGAGCCTCGCGCCGCTTTCGAAGTCGGCGCTCACCGAGATCGTCGCCGACCAGCGCTTCCGGCGCAGCTCGATCGAGAGCGTGAACCAGCCCGAGCTCGCCGCGGCGATGATCGGCGGAAAGGGCGCGGGCCACGTGGCGTACCGGTCGAAGACCGCGCGCCGCGACGAGATCGCGGGCTGGGCCGCGGTTCCCGGCAACGACTGGGTCGTGGGCGTCTCCGAGTCGAGCGACTACTTCGCGGCCCCGCTGCACCAGCTCCTCGACAAGGCGCTCATCGGCGTGCTGCTGGTGGGCGCCATCTTCACCGCGCTCGCGAGCATGTTCGCGCGCTCGATCGTGAAGCCCGTGGAGCGCCTCACCGCGGCCGCCCACGCCCTGAAGAGCGGCGACTACGACCACGCCAACATCGCGGTGCGCTCCAACGACGAGGTCGGGCAGCTCGCACGCACCTTCAACGTGATGATCGACGTGCTTCGCCAGCGCGAGCGCGAGCGCTCCGGGCGCGGCGCATCGATCGGCTTCGAGCTTCCCCCCTCGCAGCCGCCGCCGAACTAAAGTGCCCGGGCCCCTCGCAGGCATGCGCGTGCTCGAGCTCGCCCAGATCATGGCCGGCCCCACGGCCGGGATGATGCTCGCCGACATGGGCGCGGACGTGATCAAGGTCGAGAAGCTCCCGGGCGGCGACGACACGCGCGGCTATCGCGAGCCCCGGGTGAACGGCGCCTCCGCGCCCTTCCTCATGCTCAACCGCAACAAGCGCGGGATCGCGTTGAACCTGAAGCACGAGCGCGGCCGCGAGGTCCTGAAGCGCCTGGTGCGCGACGCCGACGTGCTCACCGAGAACTACCGCCGCGGGACCCTGGAAAAGCTGGGCGTGGGCTACGACACGCTCTCGAAGATAAATCCCGGCCTCATCTACTGCGCGGTGTCCGGGTACGGACGCGACGGGCCTTTCGCCGACAAGGGCGGCTTCGACTTGATCGCCCAGGGCTTCGCGGGGCTCATGTCGATCACCGGCGAGCCGGGCCGCCCACCGGTGAAGCCGGGCAACTCCGTGGCCGACATCAACGCGGGGCTGCTCGCGGCGATGGGCATCGTCGCGGCGTACGCGCACAAGGTGAAGACGGGCGAAGGCCAGGTCGTGGACACTTCGCTCATGGAAGCCGCGCTCCAGCAAACCTACTGGCACGCCGCGATCTATTTCGCCACCGGCCGCTCGCCGCAGCCCCTGGGATCGGCGCACGTGCTCACCGCGCCCTACCAGGCGTTCCGCGCGAAGGACGGCTGGATCAACGTGGGCGGCGCCAACCAGGCCAACTGGGA
>DATBEA010000066.1:0-3154 GCA_036276215.1 Usitatibacter sp. | reverse complement strand
TGGCGAGTCCCAGGATCCAGCGTTTCATCATTTGTGGCTCCTCATCGGTCCCAAGTGAAAAGCATAACCCCTTGCTAGCGGGCAAGCGCGAACAGGAGGCCCGCGGCAAGCGCGAATCCTGCCGCGACCGCGGCGAGCATCTTGTGCCATTCCCGCCAGGGCAGGAATTCCAGCGCGAGCAGGCGAAGGCCCCCGGCCAGGTGCGCCGCGAGGAGCACCACGAGGCCCCATTCGGCCGCCTTCACGAGCGGCTGCTCGGTCCAGCGCAGGAACCCGTCGAGCGCCGCCTCGCCGCGCAGAGCCGTGCCCAGCGCAAGGAAATGCGCGGGCAGGAAGAGCGCCAGAGCGATCCCCGAGACGCGATGCACGAGGAAGGCCCACCAGCCCGGATGGGAGCGCGCGCGGTTCATCACAGCACGACCGCCGCGATCGCGCGCGCGCCCAAGGCCGCGATGCCCAACGCGATCAACGCCGCCGCGCCGTCGGCGCTGCGTCCGCGCCAGGCGAGCCACTCGCCCGCGATCGTGCGAAGCCCGATGGCGCCGTGCACCGAAGCCGCGAGGACGAAGAGCGCGTAGAACGCGGCCCAGGGCACGCTGCCGCGAGTGCGCGCGAGGACCTCGGCCGCCGTGAGGCCGCCGCGCACCGCGTAGACGATGGTGGCGAGGTGCACCGCGACGCAGAAGGCGAGGAGCGCGGCGGTCAGGCGCTGCGCCCACCACAGCCGCGCCTCGATGCGCGCGCTCACGATTCCCCGTCGCCGAACGCGACACCCACCGTCGCGCGCTTGAGCCCGGCGATCGACCGCGTGGGCGAGAGCTTCTTCGGACAAAGTTCAGTGCAGCTCATCATCGTGTGGCACGAGTGGCAGCCCGCGTCGCCCGCCACCGCCCGAAGGCGCGCCGGCTGCCCGGCGTCTCGCGCATCGCTCACCAGGGTCCACGCGCGGTTCAACGCCGCGGGCCCCAGGTACGCCGGGTTCCAGCGCACCACGTCGCAGGCCGCGTAGCACACGCCGCAGCCGATGCACTCGATGCCGGCGTCGGCTTCGCGGCGCGCGGCGCTCGCGGGCTTCACCGCGGCGAGATCGTCGGCGCGCGTGGCGCTCGGAACGAACTGGCCGCGCGCCTTCGCCCACTTGTCGAAGAATTCCCGCATGTCCGCGACGAGATCCTTCACCACCGGCATGTTCGCGAGGGGCGCCACCTCCAGCCGGCCATCCTTCGCGACCTTGTCCACGTGCGTGCGGCAGGTCCAGCGGGGCTTGCCGTTCACCGTCATCGCGCACGAGCCGCACATGCCCACCCGGCAGGCGAAGCGGTAGGCGAGCGTGGGGTCGAGCCGGCGCTGGATATAGGTCACGACGTCGAGCACGGTCTGGCTCTCGCGGCGCGGCACCTCGTATTCCTGGAAGCGGCCGTCGGCGCCCCCTCGCCACGCGCTCACGCGTAGCGTCAATGCCATGCGAGCACTCCCGCCACCATCGCCGCGAGGAACACGGTCTCGCCCAGCATGAGCATGACGGGTCTCAATCCCATGTCCACGAGCGAGCGGAGCGACGTTTTCATGCCGATCGCGGAGATGGCCGTCACCAGGCACCACTGCGAGACCTGGGAGCCCGCATCCACGACGCTTTTCGGGATCACGCCCGTGCTGGATATGGCGACGAGCACCGCGAAGGCCACCCCGAACCAGGGCAGGATCGGAGCTGCGTGCGCGGTGGTGCGGCCGCGCACGTGCAACGCAAGGCCGATGACCACGCATGCCGGCAGCAGCATCGCCACGCGCAGCAGCTTCACGATGGTGGCCGCGTCGCCTGTTTCCTGCGACACGCTGTAGCCCGCGCCTACGACCTGAGCCACGTCGTGGATCGTCGCACCCAGGAAGACCCCGGCCTGGCGGTGGTCGAGGCCGGTGGCGCTCACCAGGATCGGGTAGATGATCATCGCGAGCGTCGAGAGTGCCGTGACACCGATCACCGTGAAGCTCGCGTCGCGCTCGGCATTGGGATGCTTGGGCAGGACGGAGGCGATCGCGAGTGCGGCGGAGGCGCCGCAGATCGCGACCGCTCCACCGGTGAGCGTGCCGAAGGCGCTGCCCAGGCGAAGGGCGCGTGCGGCGACGATGCCGCCGACGATCGTGAGCGTGACCGTCGCCATCACGAGCCCGATGGTGCCCCAGCCCAGCGCCGCGACCTGCGCGATGGTGATGCGAAGGCCCAGGAGCGCCACGCCGGTGCGCAGCACCGTGCTCGAGGCAAGCTGGATGCCCGGCAGGCAGCGCCCTTCCTCGGCGAGGAAGTTGAGCGCCATGCCGAGCAGCAGCGCGAAGAGCATCGCGGAGGCGTGGTAGTGGACCGAGAGGAACGTCGCCGCGATTCCCACCACGGCCGCAACCGCCAGCCCCGGCCAAATCAGGGACAGACCACGTTTTTCTGTCATTGGGGAAATCGTGGTCTGTCCCCGTTTTCTAGGCGCTCTCGTAGAGGCGCGTGAGCACGAACTCGCGGTGGCCGAGCGCCTCGGCGGCGGTGAGCCGGCCGTTGGCGGTGCGGAACATGCACTCGATCAGCTTGTCGCCTGCCTGGTCCGGCGTCATCTCCTTGCGCAGCAGCCCCGAGACGTCCACGTCGATGTGCTCGCCCATCGTGCGCACCGTGCGTGGGTTCGCGCAGAGCTTGATCACGGGAAGGATCGGGTTTCCGATGACGTTGCCCTGTCCCGTCGGGAAGAAGTGCACGACATAGCCCGCGGCCGCGACCAGCGTCACCATCTCGGCGGCGGCCGAGGACGAGTCCATGAACCAGAGGCCCGGATGCGTCGGCATCTCGGCCTTGTCGAGCACCCCGTCCACGACGCACTTGCGGCCGATCTTCTGGATGTTGCCGAGCGCCTTCTCCTCGATGGTGGTGAGGCCGCCCGCGATGTGTCCCTTGGTGGGCTGCGAGTCCGAGAGGTCGCTCGTCTTGTGCGCCTCGACCACCTTCTGGTAGCGGTCGAACACGAACTGGAACTTCTTGCGCACCTCGTCGTTGCGGCAGCGCGCGGCCACCAGGTGCTCGCCGCCGGTGAGCTCCGTGGTCTCACCGAAAACGAGCGTGACCCCGTGCGGATAGAGCTTGTCGAACGCGTTGCCGACCGTGGGATTCGCGCCG
>DATBEA010000065.1:0-9837 GCA_036276215.1 Usitatibacter sp. | reverse complement strand
GACGAGGCCCGGCCCTTCGCCAACCGGCATGCGCCGAGCATGAGGGCGATCTACGACCTCGCCGACCTGGACCGCTCGCTCTTCATGCAATCCACGGGCCAGTCGGGAAACGTCATGTCGCCCTGGTACGCCAACCTCGCCGAGCGCTGGGCCCGCGTGGAGTACATCACGATTCCCGCGCGCCGCGAGGCGATCGAGGCGGCGCATCGGCTCCTGATCCATCCCTGAGGGGCTCGCCCAGCAGCTCGCGCGTCATCGCGGACTCGCGCGCGTAGAAGCCCTCGGTGTGGAACGTCTCCGGCATCTTGTAGTGCTCGTAGTCGAGGTGATGGCAGACCTCGTGGAGCAGCGTGCGCAGGAACGTGCGGAACTTGACGATCTGGATGCGCTGCGCGGTGCGCATCCAGACGGTGATGCGCGCGGTCCCGCCCGTGACCTCGTCGGGATCGTAGAGGCCCTGGAGCTCGCCGGCGGAGTTGGCGGGGCGGCGCTCCATCACCCGCACCTCGACGGGCGGGGTGGCGAGGCGCGCGTTGATCCCGTCCACGAGCCCCTGGCAGGCGCGCTGCACGCCCGCGCGGTCGCCGGAAGCGAGGATGGGATCGATCGACCGGGCGAGCGGCACCAGCGCGGCCACGTCCGGGATCTCGACGCGCCGGATGGCGTCGCTCATGCGGTAGGTGCGCTTTCCGCCGGCGTCGAGGTTCTCGTAATACGCGAATCGGGCCATTCGTGAAACAATTCTCGCATGGGAGGAATGCGATGAAGGCGCGCATCGCGGCGCCCGGCTTGCTGCTGGTGCTCGCGGCCGGGTGCGCCAACGTGAAGGAGCCCGCGCCGGTCCTGGGGGGCCGGCCGCGCCTCGTGGTCCTTTTCATCGTGGATGGCCTTCCCGAGCGCCAGGTCGTGGACTATCGCGACCAGCTCTCGCCCGACGGCCTCGAGCGATTCTTCACGCGCGGCGCCTGGTTCACGAACGCGCACTACGACTATGCGACCACGGTCACCTGCCCGGGGCACGCCACGATCGTCTCGGGGGCCGACCCGCATGGAAGCGGCGTCGTGGCCAACCGATGGATCGATCCCGCGATGGGGCGCCTGGAAGGCTGCACCGACGACCCGGAATCGCCGTACGTGGGCGCTGCCCACCAGAAGGGTGGGGCCAGCCCCCGCTACCTGCGCGCCGATACGTTGGGCGACGTCTTGAAGCGCGCCGACCCGCGCTCGAAGGTGATCTCCATCTCCGGCACCCCGTTGAGCGCCGTGATGACCGCCGGGCGCGGCGGCACGGCCTACGTCATGACCCACCATGCCGCGCCGTTCGCCTCGACGCGCTACTACATGAACGGGCTGCCGCGCTGGGCGGAGGAATTCAACGAACAGAAGCCGGCGGACCGCTACTTCGGCGCCGAATGGCGCCCGCTCCTGCCCGAAGCGGCGTATGCCCGTTCGCTTGCCGACGAGCGCCCGTGGTACGCCAAGGGCGGCAAGCTGCCGCGCAAGATGGGCGAAGGCGAGGCCGCGCCCGGCGCCGCTTTCTACGAGCAAGTGGCGGCGAGCCCCTTCGGCGACGACCTCGAGCTCGCCTTCGCGCGCGCCGCGATCGCGGGTGAATCCCTCGGACGCGACGAGTCGCCGGACCTGCTCGTGATCTGCCTCTCCGCGCACGACCACCTGAACCACGCTTACGGCGCGGAGTCGCGCATCTCCCACGACCACGTGCTCCAGCTCGACCGGTTGCTCGCGGAATTCTTCGGCGACCTGGACACGACCATCGGACGCGAGAACTACGTCGCGGTGCTCACCGCCGACCATGGGTTCATGCCGGCGCCCGAATACAGCCGCTCGCTGGGCCGCGATGCCGGGCGGGTCGTTTCCTCGCAGTTCATCGGCCACGTGAACGCGGGCCTCGTGAAGAAGCACGGCGAAGGGCGCTGGGTCACCCATTGGGCGCCCCAGGGGCTCGTCGTGAACCACGCGCTCGCCAAGGGGAAGGGCATGGACGTGGACGCGCTCGCCGACGAGGCGCGCACGCTGGCGCTCGCCGAGCCCGGCGTGGCCGAGGCCTATATCCGCGCCGAGATCGAGGCGGGCGCGCGTGCCGGCGTGGGGCACTTCGACGCCGTGGCTCGTTCCTACGACCGCGAGCGCTCGCCCGACGTGTTCATCGTCCTGAAGCCCTGGTGGATGTGGGGTTCCGGCCATACCGGCACCACCCATGGCTCGCCCTACGACTACGACACGAACGTGCCGCTGCTTTTCTACGGTCCGCCCTGGATCCTGCCCGGGCGAATCGACAAGCCCGTCGTGATGCGCGACGTGGCGCCCACGCTCGCCGCGCTGCTGAAGGTTCCCGCGCCGGGAAACTCGGAGGGCAAGCCCCTTCCGCTGGAGCTCACGCGGCGGTGAAGCGCGACCTGGTGGACGGCACGGCGCTCGCCCTTTCGCGGCTCGAAGCATGGTTCGAGGCCAACGGCTGGCGCGCCTTTCCTTTCCAGCGCGAGGTCTGGCAGGCGTATCTCGAGGGCGAGTCGGGCCTGGTGCATTCGGCTACCGGGAGCGGCAAGACGCTCGCCGCGTGGCTGGGCCCGCTCGCGCAGTGGATGGGCGAGGGCGGCGGGGCCGCGGCGCCCGCGCTTCGCGTGCTGTGGATCACGCCCATGCGCGCGCTCGCCTCCGACACCGTGCTTTCGATGCAGCGCGCGGTCGACGGGCTCGGCATCCCATGGACTGTGGGCTTGCGCACCGGCGACACGTCGAGCGCCGAGCGGGTGCGCCAGGCGAGGAAGCTCCCCTCGGCGCTCGTGACGACCCCGGAGAGCCTCTCGCTCATGCTTTCCAACGCGGATGCCCGCGAGAAGCTCTCGGACCTTCGCCTGGTGGTCGTGGACGAATGGCACGAGCTCCTCGGCAACAAGCGCGGCGTGATGGCCGAGCTTTGCCTCGCGCGGCTGCGGAAGTGGAATCCGGCGCTGCGGGTGTGGGGGCTTTCCGCCACCTTGGGAAATATCGACGAGGCCCTCTCGCGCCTCGCGCCCCACGCCTCGGGCCGCGTCGTTCGCGGCATGTCCGACAAGAAGATCGTGATGGACACGCTCATTCCCGCGGGCGTGGACAAGTTTCCGTGGGCGGGGCACATCGGGCTCGCGATGCTGGAGGAGGTGGTCGCGGCGATCGACTCGTCGCGCTCGACGCTCGTCTTCACCAACGTGCGCTCCCAGGCCGAGATCTGGTACCAGGGAATCCTCGAGGCGCGCCCCGAGTGGGCGGGGCTGATCGGCCTGCACCACGGCTCGCTCGACACCGACGTGCGCAAGTGGGTGGAGCAGGGCTTGAAGGAGGGCAAGCTCAAGGCCGTCGTGGCCACTTCCAGCCTGGACCTGGGCGTGGATTTCTCGCCGGTGGAGCGCGTGCTGCAGATCGGAAGCCCCAAGGGCGTTGCACGCCTCTTGCAGCGCGCCGGGCGATCGGGCCATTCGCCGGGCCAGGCGAGCCGCATCACGTGCGCGCCCTCGCATGCGCTGGAATTCGTCGAGGCCGCGGCGGTGCGGCGGGCGGCGCTCGCCGGCCGCATCGAGTCGCGCACTCCCGTGGATCGCCCGCTCGACCTCCTCACGCAGCACCTCGTGACGATCGCTGCCGGCGAGGGTTTCGAGGCCGAGGCGATGAAGGCCGAGGTGCGCGGCACGCAGGCCTTCCGCAATCTCGCCGACATCGAATGGCAATGGGCGCTCGACTTCGTGACGCGCGGGGGCGATTCGCTGAAGGCGTATCCGGATTACCACAAGGTCGTGGCCGGCGAGGACGGGATCTACCGCGTGAAGGACGCGGCCATCGCCAAGAGGCACCGCATGTCCATCGGGACGATCGTCTCGGATGCGGCCGTGGACGTCCGCTATCGCAGCGGCAAGCGCCTGGGCAACGTCGAGGAGTCGTTCGTGGCGCGGCTCGCCAAGGGCGACAACTTCGTCTTCGCGGGCCAGCAGCTCGAGTTCATCCGCGTGGAGAACATGACGGCGTACGTGAAGCCCGGCAAGCCCGGCTCGGCGGTGATTCCGCGCTGGGACGGCGGGCGCTGTCCGCTCTCGGGCGAGGTGTCCCGGAGCATCCGCGAGCTCCTGGAGCTGCATGTGCAGGGGCGCGAGGACGAGCCGGAGCTGAAGGCCGTCGCGCGATTGCTCAAGCTCCAGAACGCGTGGTCGCGAGTGCCGCGGAGCAACGAGATGCTCGTCGAGCAGGTTCAGACGCGCGAGGGCCACCACATCTTCGCCTATCCCTTCGAGGGGCGCGCCGTGCACCTGGGGCTTTCCGCGCTCCTCGCCTACCGCATCTCGCGCCACCGCGCGGCCACTTTCTCGCTGGGCTTCACGGACTACGGCTTCGAGCTGCTCTCGCGCGAGCGATTCGAGCTCCTGCCCTTGCTGAAGGGCGGCCTGCTTTCGCAGGAGAACCTCCTCGAGGACATGCTTTCGAGCCTCAATGCGGCCGAGCTTTCCAAGCGCCAGTTCCGGGAGATCGCGCGGGTGGCGGGGCTCGTCTTCCAGGGCTATCCCGGGCAGCCCAAGACCAACCGGCAGGTGCAGGCGACGAGCGGTCTCATCTGGGAGGTGTTCGCACGGTGGGATCCGCAGAACCCGCTGCTCGGGCAATCGGAGCGCGAGGTGCTGGAGCGCCAGCTCGAGTTCTCGCGCCTGGCCGAGGGCCTGCGGCGCATGCGCGAGGCGCCCGTGCTGCTTCGCCAGACCCACAAGCCGTCGCCCTTCGCCTTCCCGATCATGGTGAGCCGCTTTCGCGAGAAGCTCACCAGCGAGAAGCTCGCCGACCGCGTGCAGCGCATGCAGCTCGAGTACGACAAGGCGACGTTGCCGCCCGACGCCCTCGATGCGCCCGCGGGCACGCAAATGGGCCTGCTATGACCGAATGCATCGTCGCGGGCGAGAGGCTGGTGCTGCTTCCCGAGAAGGTCGCCTACTGGCCCGCGGGCCGCGCGCTCTTCGTGGCCGATTTCCACCTGGGGAAAGCGGCGAGCTTTCGCAGCGCCGGCATCCCGCTGCCCTCGGGGACGACGAGCGAGAACGTCGAGCGGCTCGGGCGCGCCATCGACAAGACCGGCGCCGCGGAGGTGATCTTCCTGGGCGATTTCCTGCATAGCGCCGAGGCGCGCGCCGAGAAGACGCTGAGCCGCTTCGCTTCATGGCGCGAGGGCCGCAAGGAGCTGCGCCTCACGCTCGTTCGCGGCAACCACGATCGCAAGGCGGGCGATCCGCCCGAAGCGTGGGGGATGCGTTGCGTTGAAGCGGGCGAGCGCCTCGGGACCTTCGTCCTCAACCACGAGCCCGGTCCCAGCCGCACGGGCGGCTATGCGCTCGCCGGGCACATCCATCCCGCCGTGCGGCTTTCCGCCTCCGGCGAGTCGCTTCGCCTGCCGTGCTTCTGGTTCGGCGCCCGCTGCGGCGTGCTTCCCGCCTTCGGCGCCTTCACCGGCAGCGCCGACGTCCAGCCCCGCCGCGGCGACCAGGTCTTCGTCGTCGCCGAACAGGAAGTCCTCAAAGTCGCATGAAAAGGGGTCAGACCCCTTTTCACCTTAAAAGGGGACAGAACAATGCGTGAGTGGCCCAACTGGGCGTTCCTGCTCGTGCGGCTTTTAGCGAGCTGCTCGGTATCCGCGCTCATGACCTGGGTCGGATGGAAGCTCGGCCAGCGCGCCTGGGCCTTGCTCGCGTTCGTGGTCTCGGTGCCGGTGATCGGCGCCGCGATCGCCAAGCCGCTGGTCGAGCTCGTGCACGAGGGGTTCGGTTGGCTCGCGGCACAGCCGATGCGGAAGTACCAGGGTCGCTACTACGCGTTCAACAACGTGCAGGTGCGCGTGATCGAGGGCGAAGACCGCCTCTGGTTCTGCGCGGCGGACGTGTTGAAGGTCTGCGAAATGCGGGCGGTACCGGCGCTTCTTCCCGGGGTCCAGGAGCTCGATTCGCTTCCGTGCCTGGACCTGGACGGCCTGGAGGCGCTGCACGAGGCGCATGGCAACACCGAGCTCGGCCGGCTTTTCCTCTGGGCGCGCCGCGAAGTCGTCACGCCGTGGGAGCGCAAGCGCTCCGGCGCCCTCGTGCCTCGCTGAAGCGAAGTGTTCTGTCCCTTTTAACCTGAAAAAGGGGTCTGACCCCTTTTAACGGTGCGGGGGGTGGATGTCGCCGAAGCGGGTGGTGAAGACGCCGAGCTTGCGGTCTTCGAGGTAGTGCTCGAGGGTGCGGCGGACCATCGTGAAGGCGAGCTGGTCCCAGGGGATCTCGTCGGCGGTGACGAGCTTCACCTCGAGGCTCTCGGGGCCGGGCGAGAAGTCGAGGTCGAGCAAGCGGGCGCGAAACATCATGTAGACCTGGCTGATGCGCGGAATCGAGTACACCGTATAGAGGTCCTCGATCTCCACGCGCGCATTCGCCTCCTCCAGCGCTTCGCGTGCCGCGCCCTCGGAGGCCGACTCCTCGTTCTCCATGAATCCCGCGGGCAGCGTCCAAAGCCCGAGGCGCGGCTCGATGGCGCGCTTGCAGATGAGGATGCGATCGCCATGAACCGGCAGGCATCCGACCACGAGCTTGGGATTCTGGTAGTGGATCGTCCCGCACGCATCGCAGACCGCGCGGGTGAGCGAGTCGCCTTCGGGGACGCGGTGCGCGACCTCGGCGCCGCAGGAATTGCAGAACTTGATCAATGACTTGGCTATGTCATCTGAAATCCGGAGGCGAGCTCCGGACGGGTTTCGTATGCTAACATAACCCCCTGAAAACTCACGAAAATTCCACTGTTCTCGCCATCGGGTCAGCGCACACTCGACGCGAACGGAATCCCTATTTCGAGCCCATGACCCGAGCCCTTTTCGCCGCCGCACTCTTCGCCTTTTCCTCCATCGTCCTGGCCGATTCGCCAGTCACGAGCATGCCCGCCCGGGTGCTCGAAGGGCCGCCGCCCGCGCTTCTTACCTGGCGCGCGCCCAACCGAAGCGTCGCGGACCTCGTGTCCCTTCCCGCGCCCGCCGAAGCGAAGCTCGCGAGCCAGGCGGCGTGGCAACCCGGTACGCCCCTCAAGGTCGCCACCCACCAGGTGCTCGACTCCCCCGCCGAGATCCTGCAATGGTCCGCGGCGCCCGGTGGTTTCGTCGCCAAGTTTCGCGTGACCTCCGCGAGCGCGGCCGGCATCCGCACGCGCCTGGAGCTGGGCACGGTCCCCGGCACGATCGAAGCGCGCGTTCAAGGCTCCGAATCGCCCATCATCGAATTCATGCCGGTCGATCCCACGCTCGGCAACACGCATTGGACTCCCTGGACCGAGGGCGCCTCGCAGGTGATCGAGCTCTTCACCCCGGTGATGCCGTCGGCGGGCGCGGTCTCGGTGGGCGCGGTGGCGCATTTCACGGATTCGCCCCTCACCACGAAGGCCGGCGCCGCCGAGTGCACGGTCTCCGCGCAGTGCTCGACCAACGACTCGGTCCTCGATGCGGCGATCGTCCAGGCGCGCAAGTCGGTCGCGAAGATGCTCTTCGCCACGACCGAAGGGCAGTTCCTGTGCACGGCGACGCTCCTCAACAGCACCACGTTCCCGGCGCCGTTCCTGGTGACCGCCAACCATTGCATCAGCGATTCCCTCGCGGCGGGGTCGCTCACGACCTTCTGGTTCTACGAAACGACGAGCTGCGACGACGTCTCGAACAGCACGCCCACCCAGGTTGCGGGCGGCTCACAGCTCGTGTTCACCAATTACAACGTGGACTCGACCCTGCTTCGCATGAACCGCGCGCCGCCCACCAGCGCGGTGTTCTCCGCGTGGAACAAGGCGCTCGTGGCGGGAACCACGCCGATCGTGAGCCTGAGCCACCCCAAGGGCGACAGCACGCGCCTCGCGCTGGGCAGCGTCGCGACCGAGCTTCGCATCGACGACCGCCCGTACGACATGTACGCCATCACCTTCACGCGCGGCATCATCGAGGGCGGGTCGAGCGGCTCGGGGCTCTTCGTGCTCAACAACTCCACGCTCGAGCTGCGCGGCATCCTCACCGGCAGCACCGTGCGCAACGATCCCGGCGGGTTGAGCTGCACGGACTTGGACGAGCTCGCGGTCTACGATCGCTTCGAGGTCTTCGAGCCGGAGATCGACCAGTACCTCACGGGAGCTGCGCGCACCGACGACGCGCCCAACCTCGCGCAGGACCTCTTCGGCAAGCCCATCACCGATCCGAACGGCGTCGACAAGCCGCTCGACCAGCGCACGGGCAACCTCGTCTTCACGGGCCGCAACATCGACTACGCGGGCGACATCGACGTGTACCGTTTCTCGGTCGCGTCGTCCACGTCCGTGCACGTGTGGACCACCGGAAGCACCGATACGGTCGGCACGCTCCTCGACTCCACCGGCAAGTACATCGTCGCGAACGACGACGAGAGCCACGCGAGCACCAATTTCGGCATCACGAAGACGCTCGCCGCGGGTACCTACTACGTCGCGATCGGGGCGTGGGACCCTAACGGCACCGGTGCGTACTCGATGAACTTCTCGGCGGCCTCCGGCACGCCGGTCGCCGCGAACTACACGGACCTCTGGTGGGGCGGGGCGAGCGAAAGCGGCTGGGGCCTGAACGTGAACCACCAGGGCAGCACCGTCTTCGCCACGCTCTTCACCTACGACGCGAGCGGCGCGCCGATGTGGCTCGTGCTCGCCAACGGCGCGCAGCAATCGGACGGGTCTTTCACGGGCGCTCTTTATCGCACCACCGGCTCGCCCTTCAACGCGCTGCCGTGGAATCCCGCGAACGACGCGAATACGCAGGTCGGCACGATGACGCTGCGCTTCTCGTCGACCGCCGCGGGGACGTTGAGCTACACGGTGAACGGCGCGTCGGTGACCAAGCAGATCTCCCGGCAGCCCTTCTCGACCCCGGCCGCCTGCTCCTTCACGGCGGGCGACCGCAGCGGCGCGACCAACTACCAGGACCTCTGGTGGAACCCGAGCGAGTCGGGCTGGGGCGTGAACGTCACCCACCAGGGCGACGTCATCTTCGCGACCCTCTTCGACTACGACCTCACCGGGCAGGGCACGTGGTACGTGCTCGCGAACGCGCCGAAGCTTTCCGGCGGCGTGTACAGCGGGGACCTCTTCCGCGTGACGGGGCCGGTCTTCAACGCGAGCCCCTGGACGCCGACCACGGCGACGAAGGTGGGCACGATGACGTTCCAGTTCTCGAGCGGCAATGCCGGGATCCTCAACTACAACGTGAACGGCGTCCAGGTCACCAAGGCGATCCAGCGCGAAGTCTTCTCGACGCCGACGACTCAGTGCCAGTAGCGGAAAAGCCGCGGGAGGGCGAGGCGCTCGTCGAGTCGATGGACCACGAAGGCGTGGGCGTGGCCCACGTCGATGGCAAGGTGATCTTCATCGACGGGGCCGTGACGGGCGAGCGCGTCGCTTTCACGCGCCGCCGCAGCCGCGGCAATTTCGACCTGGGCACGGTGACCCAGGTGCTCAGGCAGAGCGCTCAACGCGTCGACCCGCGCTGCCGCTACTTCGGCATCTGCGGCGGCTGCGCCATGCAGCACGTGGATCCCGCGGGCCAGGTCGCGGCGAAGCAGCGGGTGCTCGAGGACAACCTCGCGCGCCTGGGCAAGGTCACCCCGGAGCAGGTGCTTCCTCCGATCTCGGGGCCGTCGTGGGGCTATCGAAACCGCGCGCGCCTCTCGATCCACTACGTCGCGAAGAAGGGCGGCGTGCTCGTGGGCTTCCACGAGCGGCGCTCGAGCTTCGTCGCCGACACGTGGTCGTGCGAGGTGCTGCCGCCGCACGTCTCCGCGC
>DATBEA010000064.1:0-7291 GCA_036276215.1 Usitatibacter sp. | reverse complement strand
GTGAAGCCGCGCCCGGCCGCAGTCGCGGCCGCGCGCTGACACCTGCGCCGGATCAGGAGCGTCCCCCATGGCGATGACCGTCGGCCAGGAAGTCTCCGATAGCGAATCGGAGGTGATGGCAGCGATCAACACCACGCCCCTCGTGGACGTGATGCTGGTGCTGCTCATCATCTTCCTCATCACCATCCCGGTGGTGGTGCAGAACGTGCAGCTGGAGCTTCCCAAGGAGCGCAACGTCCCCACCCAGACCAAGCCCGAGAACATCGTGATCTCGGTGAACAAGGACGGGGACGTCTACTGGCAGCTGGAGTACATGAAGGACTCCAGGGCGCTCTTCGAGAAGCTGAAGAAGGTGGCGGTGCAGGTGCCGCAGCCGGAAGTGCACATCCGCGCCGACGAGAACACGCGCTACGAATCGGTGGGCCGCGTGGTCGCGACCTGCCAGCGCGCGGCGATCATGAAGATCGGCTTCATCACCGAACCGCCGCCTCGCGGGCTGGCGGGCGGCTAGGCGCTAAGGAACCCAGCATGGCAATGAACGTAGGAAGCGGCGCCTCCGGCGATCCCGAAGTGATGGTCGACATCAACACCACGCCGTTGATCGACGTGATGCTGGTGCTGCTCATCATGCTGATCATCACCATCCCGATCCAGACGCACGCCGTGAAGCTCAACATGCCGGTGGGCAACCCCCCGCCGCCGCCCGAGCCGCCGATAGTCGTGCAGATCGACGTGGACTTCGACGGCACCATCCTCTGGAACGGCGAGCAGGTGGACCTTCCCACCCTGGACGCGAAGTTCCGAAATGCGGCCGCACAGCCGGTGCAACCCGAGGTGCACCTTCGTCCCAACAAGCTCGTGACGTACAAGTACGTCGCGCACGTGATGGCCGCGGCCCAGCGCCTTGGCGTCACCAAGATCGGCCTGGTCGGGGCGGAACAGTTCCTGGATTGACGGAGGCGAAACGATGAAACGCATTGCCCTGCACGTGGTCCTGTGCGCCGGCCTCGCGCTCGCTGCGCTCACCCAGCCGGCGCGAGCCGCCGAAAGCGTGAGGCCCGAGGTCGGGAAACCCCTGCAGGCCGCCCAGGCGCTCATCAAGCAACGCAAGGGCCGCGAGGCGATGTCCGAGATCGCGAAGGCCGAGGCGGTCCCGAACCGCACCGCCTACGAGAACCAGATCATCGCGCAGATGAAGGCCGCGGCCTCGTCCTCCTCGGGCGACAACGATGCGACCATCCGGAACAACATGGCGCTGCTCGAGTCCGGCAAGGGCGGCGGCGAAACGCGCTCGCTCGTGCAGGGCATCGCGGTCGCCTACTACAACAAGAAGGAGTACGCGGAGGCCGCCAAGTGGACGCAGCGCTACTTCAAGGAAGGCGGCAACGACGCCGCCATGCGCCAGGTCCTGCTGCAGAGCTATTACCTGCAGGGCGACTGCGGCGCCGTCGATCGCTCCGTGAACGAGAACCGCGCATCGGAAACCGACCTGCAGATGATCGAGGACTGCTACCGGCGCAAGGGCGACAGCGCGGGCTACGTGAAGGCGATGGAAGCGCTCGTCGTGAACTATCCGAAGAAGGAGTACTGGACGATCCTTCTCACCAACGTGCAGAAGAAGCCCGGCTTCGCGTCCGATCGCCTGGGCGTGCACGTGTATCGGCTGCGCATGGCGACGGGCAATCTTTCCAAGCCCGAGGACTACATGGAGATGGCGCAGCTCGCACTCCAGGCCGGCGTGCCCGCCGAGGCGAAGGACATCATGGACAAGGGCTACGACTCGCATGCGCTGGGCACCGGCCCCGACGCGAGCCGCCAGCAGCGCCTGCGCGACCTCATCGCCAGGAACCTCGCCGAGTCCCAGAAGAACCGCGCCAAGGACGAAGCCGATGCGCTCGCGGCCAGGGAAGGCAACGACCTGGTGCGCGTGGGCCTGAACTACGTGTACGAAGGCAACGCCTCGAAGGGCCTCTCGCTCATCGACCAGGGCATCAAGAAGGGCGGCCTCAAGCGCCCCGACGACGCGAAGCTCCTGCAGGGCGAGGCCATGCTCAAGGCGGGGCAGAAGCAGCGCGCGGTGCAGACCTTCCGCGAGGTGAAGGGCGCCGACGGCACCGCGGACCTCGCGCGGCTCTGGGTCCTTCAGGCGCGCGCCTGACGCCGGCTCGCGCGCTCCCCGCGTGAGAAGGGCGCGCACCGACATTCTCGTCCTGGGCAGCGGCGGCGCCGGGCTTTTCGCCGCGCTGCACGCGAAGCGCGCCCGCCCGGACCTTTCGGTCACCATCGCGGTGAAGGGCCTGCTCGGCAAGTGCGGCTGCACGCGCATGGTGCAGGGCGGCTACAACGTGGCCCTCGCGCCCGGCGACTCGGTGGAGCGCCATTTCATGGACACCATCGAGGGCGGCAAGTGGCTGCCGGACCAGGACCTCGCCTGGACGCTGGTGACCAAGGCCATCGAGCGCGTGCACGAGCTGGAGAACGAGCTGGGCTGCTTCTTCGACCGCAACCCCGACGGCAGCGTCCACCAGAAGGCCTTCGCGGGACAGACCTTCGACCGCACCGTGCACAAGGGCGACCTGACCGGCATCGAGATCATCAATCGCCTCGCCGAGCAGGTGTGGGTCTCGGGCGTGGAGCGCCTCGAGGAGCATCGCGCGGTGGAGCTGGTGCGCGCGCCCGATGGCGCGCTCGCGGGCGTGGCCATGATCGACATGCGCGAGGGCGAGCTCGTCTTCGTGCAGGCGCGCGCGGTGCTTCTCGCCACGGGCGGCGGCCCCACGATGTACCTGTACCACACGCCCTCGGGCGACAAGAGCTGCGACGGGCTCGCCATGGCGCTGCGCGCGGGGCTGGTCCTTCGCGACATGGAAATGGTGCAGTTCCACCCGACGGGGCTCCTCGCGGGGGCGGGCACGCGCATGACGGGCACGGTCCTCGAGGAAGGGCTGCGCGGCGCGGGCGGCCACCTCCTGAACGGCGCGAACGAGCGCTTCATGGCGGGCTACGACGACAGGGGCGAGCGCGCCACGCGCGACATCGTCTCGCGCGCGATCTTCGCCGAGATGCGCGCGGGCCGCGCCACGCCCGACGGCGGCGTCTACATCTCGATGTCGCACCTGGGCCCGGCCGAGGTGCGCCGCCAGTTCAAGGGCATGGTGGAGCGCTGCGCGGACTGCGGCTTCGACCTCGCGGGAGGGCTGGTCGAGGTGGTGCCCACGGCGCACTACATGATGGGCGGCGTGGAATTCACGGCCGACGGATCCACGGCGATTCCGGGCCTGTTCGCCGCCGGCGAGGACACCGGTGGCGTGCACGGAGCCAACCGGCTGGGCGGAAACGGCGTGGCCAACTCCACCGTCTTCGGCGCGATCGCCGGCGACACCATGGCGGACTGGGTCGCCCGCTCGGGCGAATGGCGCGAGCCCGATGCCGGCGCGCTGGAGCAGGCGGCCGCGCGGGTGAGCCGTCCGCTCGGCAAGAACCCGGGCGACCTCGATGCGATCCGCGAGGAGCTCTATCGCCTGATGTGGGAGGACGCGGGGATCGTGCGCGACAGCGCGAGCCTTGCGCGCGCCTTGTCAGGGCTCGGGGAGCTTCGCGAGCGATTGCACGCGACCGGCATCCACGGCGACGACCTTCGTTACAATCTCACCTGGCACGATTGGCTGAACCTGGATAGCCTCGTGTCGGTGAGCGCGGCGATCTGCACCGCGGCGCTCGGGCGCACCGACTCGCGCGGCGCGCATTTCCGCGCGGACCATCCGCAGACGGGTGACCTCGCGAAATCGTCGTTCAGCAGGGTGAAGATGGAAGGCGGCAGGCTGGATCTATCCTGGAAGGCGGTGGAGTTCACCCGCGTTCGTCCCGGCGAATCGCTGGTGGCGGCGTGAGCGCGCGCATCGCGGTGCGCGAGCTCGAAGCGCTGATGGATGCGGCGCTCTCCCGCGCGGGCGCGACCGCCGCGATGGCGCGGACGACGGCACGCGCGCTCGCCGCGGCGGAGATGGAAGGCATCGCGTCCCATGGGGCCTCGCGCATCCCGCAGTATTGCGGGCACCTGAGGAATGGCCGCGCCACGGGCGCGGCGGTGGCGCGCGTGGCCCGCGACTCGAAGGCCGCGGCGCTGGTGGATGCCGGCGGCGGGCTCGCGTTCGAGGCATGCGGCCTCGCCATATCCGAAGGTGTTCGCCGCGCCCGCGAATTCGGCGTGTCGTACGTCGCGGTCACCAACAGCAACCATTTCGGCGTGGCGGCCCATCACCTGGAGCCGGTCGCGGCCGCGGGCCTCGTGGGGCTCGCCTTCGGCAACTCGCCCGCCGCGATGCCCGCGTGGGGCGGCAAGCGCGCGCTCTTCGGCACCAACCCCGTGGCCGCGGTCTTTCCGCGGCGCGGCGCCGCGCCGCTCGTGATCGACCTTTCGCTCTCGGCCGCCGCCCGAGGCAAGATCATGGTCGCCGCGCGCGAGGGCAAGCCCATCCCGGAAGGCTGGGCAGTCGACCGCGACGGCCTTCCCACCACCGACGCCAAGGCCGCGCTCGAGGGCAGCATGCTGCCCGCGGGCGGCGTGAAGGGCGCCATGCTCGCCCTCGTGGTCGAGCTCCTGGTGTGCTCGCTCTCGGGAGCCGCCTACGGGTTCGAATCCGACAGCTTCTTCGCCGAGGAGGGCCGTCCCACGCGGATCGGGCAGGCGTTCCTCGTGGTGAATCCCGGCGCGCTCGCGGGCGACGACGTGTTCCACGAGCGGGTCGAAACGCTCGTCTCGGCGATGGCAGGCGAGCCGCAGGTGCGCCTGCCGGGCTCGCGCCGCGATGAAAACCGCGAGCGTGCCGTGCGAGACGGGATCGCCGTGCCGCCGGATCTCCTGCGGCAGATCCGCGCCCTCGCCGGGGAGGGCACCCATGCCTGACGGCTCCCGCTTCACCGACGCCTTCCAGGCGTGCGTGCGAACGCCCTTCGCCACGCTGGGCGTGAGCGCCACCGGCACGCACGTGACCGGCATCCGCTTCCTCGCGCCGTCGGTGGCCGCGCACGCACCGAAGCGAAACACCATCGCGTTCCTCGCGTGCGTTCAGCTGCAGGCCTACCTCGAGGACCCGCGTTTCGAGTTCGACCTGCCGCTCGCCCTCTCCGGCACGCGCCATCGACTCGCCGTGTGGGAGGCCATGCAGCGCATCGCCGCCGGCAAGACCCGCACCTATGGCGAGCTCGCCGCCGATCTGCGCTCGTCGCCGCGTGCGGTGGGGGGTGCGTGCGGCGCCAATCCCATCCCGGTCGTGGTGCCCTGCCATCGCGTGATCGCCGCGGGCGGCGCGATCGGCGGATTCATGGGCGCGCGGTCCGAGGGCTTCGAGATCGGCATCAAGCGCTGGCTCCTGGAGCATGAAGGCGCCTGCTGAGGCCGACGCGAAGCTCCTCGACCGTTTCGCCGACGGGCTCTGGCTGAACGACGGGCTCGCGCGCAACACGCTGGTGAGCTACCGGCGCGACCTCGCGGGGCTTTCGTCATGGCTCGCGAAGACGCAGTCGAAGTCGCTCGTCGATGCATCGTCCGCGGACCTCCAGCGCCACCTCGCGTGGCAGGTGGAGGCGCAACACGCCAAGCCACGAACCACGGGCCGCCTCGTCTCCTCGGTGAAGCGCTTCTATCGCTTCGCGCTTCGCGAAGGATGGCGCGGCGACGATCCTTCCGCGAGCCTCGAATCGCCGAAGCTTCCGCGCTCGCTTCCGAAGACGCTTTCGGAAGCCGAGGTCGAATCGCTCCTCGAGGCGCCCGACGTGGCCACCACGCAGGGGCTGCGCGACCGCGCCATGCTGGAGACGCTCTATGCGAGCGGGCTGCGGGTCTCCGAGCTCGTGGGCGTGAAGACCGTGCAGGTGAGCCTGGACATGAACGTGATCCGCATCCTCGGCAAGGGATCGAAGGAGCGCCTCACGCCCCTGGGCGAGGAAGCGGCGGCCTGGATCGCGCGTTACCAGCGTGAGTCGCGCCCCACGCTGCTCGGCGCGCGCAAGTCCGATGCGCTCTTCGTCACGACGCGCGGGGGACCCATGACGCGGCAATCCTTCTGGTCGCTCGTGAAGCGCCACGCGGCCACCGCCGGGATCCGCCGGGGCATCTCGCCACACACGTTGCGCCATGCGTTCGCCACGCACCTCATCAACCACGGCGCCGACCTTCGCGTGGTGCAGCTCCTGCTGGGCCACGCCGACATCTCCACCACGCAGATCTACACCCACGTCGCCCGCGAGCGGCTGAAGGCGCTGCACCGCAAGCACCACCCGCGCGGCTGATGGAGCTCGCCGACTTCTCGACGGTCTCGCCCTGGCTCTACGTGCTGGCTCCCGTGGTGATCGTCATTGCCTACACGGTCTTCGGCCTGAGCGGCTTCGGCTCGACGGTGATCTCGGTGCCGATCCTCGCCCATTTCCTGCCGGTGTCCTACCTCGTGCCGCTCATGGCGCTGCTGGACCTCGTGTCCGCCTCGATCATGGGAACGGCCGGGCGAAAGCAGATCTCCCGCGCGGAGATGAAGCGGATCATCCCGTTCATGTTCGTGGGATTCGTGGTGGGGGCCACCTTGCTGGTGAAGGTGCCCGACGAGTACCTGCGCATCGCGCTCGGCCTCTTCGCCATGGCGGTCGGCGTCTACAGCATCGTGAATCCCGGCATGACCCGCGCCATCTCGGCGTGGTGGTCGATTCCCGTGGGCATCGTCGGCGGCGCGGTCGCCACCGTGTTCGGTGCGGGCGGGCCGGTGTACGCGAGCTATCTCGCCGGACGCCTGGACGACAAGACCGTGATCCGCTCCACGATGTCGGCCTTGATCTCCGTCTCGGCGTTCACGCGCGCGCTGGTCTATGCCGTCACGGGCCTCATGCTGCACGTGGCGATCCTCGCGGGGCTCGCCGTGCTCTGGCCCTTCGTATGGATGGGGCTTCGCATCGGGCACCGCATCCACGTGGGGCTCACGCAGAAGCAGATGCGCCGCGCGATCGGCTGCATGCTCCTCGTGACCGGCGGATCGCTCGTGGTGCGCATCTTCTTCCCGCACTGATGCCCGCGCACGCGACGCCCGCCACGGCCTTCCTCGCGAAGCACGGCGTCCCGTACACCGAGCACGAGTTCGAGTACGTGGAGCACGGCGGCACCGGCCACTCGTCGAAGATGCTGGACGTGCCGGAGCACGCGGTCGTGAAGACGCTCGTCATGGAAAACGAGAAGGGCGAGCCGCTCATCGTGCTCATGCACGGCGACCGCAAGGTCTCCACCAAGGCGCTCGCGCGGGCGGCG
>DATBEA010000063.1:0-5824 GCA_036276215.1 Usitatibacter sp. | reverse complement strand
AACCATCGGGGCGCACGAGGAACGCTGCGCCGCGAGGGTAGCCGGCAGCTCCCGCCTCATCGCGCCACCGAAACGCGTGCAGCGGGACGCCGTGCTGCCCGCACGCCTCGACGAGTTGGCTCGACGGCATTCCGTGCACGTGCACTTGCCAATCCATCGAGGCGAGGGGAGCGTAGTTGTCCGGGGCGCCCTTCGCGTCGGGGGCGACCCACGGCAGCCGGTCGCCCGCATGGATGCGGCCGGCGCTTCCCGATGAAACCGCGCTCGAGCGGTACTCGATGGCCGTCTGCGATATCGTCCGGAACATCGCCCTGCGCGCCGCGGGCATCAGGAAAAGCGGCGGCAACACGAGCGGCACGACGTGGAGCCTTACGAACCGCGCGAGGGCGCCGTTGCGGGTGATGAAGGTGAATGCGCGGTCGGTCGAGGCGACCAGCTGAAGCGCGAAGGCGCGCCGTTCCGGGGAGTACGTCTCGAGGAGGGCGTCGGCGGCGCGGCCCTTCAGGACCGAGGCGAGCTTCCACGCGAGGTTGATCGCGTCGCCGATCCCGGTGTTCATGCCCTGGCCGCCGACGGGGCTGTGGATGTGCGCGGCGTCGCCCAGGAGGAACACGCGGCCGCTGCGAAAGTCGTTGGCGACGCGATGGTGCACGTGATAGGTCGAGAACCAGTTCACCTTGCGCACCTCGATCTTCATGCGCTCGAGGATGTCCTTGCTCACGTCGTCCCAACCCAGGTCGCGGCGTTTCGCGGCCTCGTCGTGCACCGTGCCCACGAGCCTCAGGTGCCCGTCGGCCTTCAGGGGGAACACCGCGATGAAATCCGACTCCTCGAGCGAGCCATGCAGCTCGCCGTCGGCCACCGGGCCGGTTGCCGCGACATCGGCCACGTAGAAGACGTGCTCGTAGGTGCCACCGGGGAACCCCGCATGGACCGCTTCGCGCATGAACGAATGCGCGCCGTCGCAGCCCGCGAGGAAGGCGCTGCGGCAGAGCGACTCGCCGCCATCGGGGCCGCGCAGCCGCGCCGTCACGAAATGGTCGCGCTCCTCGTCGATGCCGACGACCTCGACCTCGCGCTCGACTCGCACGCCCGCCGCCCGCAACCGCTCGATGAGCAGCTTCTCGTGCTCATCCTGGGGGAAGATCACGGCATACGGATGGGGGCTCAGTCCCTTGCCCATGTCGCCGAACGGGAGGTGCGCGATCTTGCGGTCGGCGACCCACAGGTTGGCCGCCGCCATCTTGCGGCTGGCCTCGAGCACCGCGCTCCCCAACCCGATCATGTCGTAGAGCTCGAGCGTGCGGGCATGCACCGCGAGCGCGCGAGAGGTGGTGCCGGGCTCCGCGGCCTTGTCCACAATGCGCACGCGGATGCCATAGCGGTTCAGCCATAGGGCGAGCACGAGGCCCGTGGGTCCCGCGCCCGCGATGAGCACCTCGCAATCGGTCTGGCAGTTTTCCATGGGGCTTTATTGCAGCGGCCCGAACTTCCCCGCCTGGTAGTCGCGGATGGCTTCCTCGATCTCGCTTGGGGTGTTCATCACGAAGGGACCGTGCGCCACCATCGCCTCGTCGATGGGCTCGGCATGGCCGAATAGCAGCGACGCATCGCTCGTGGCCTCGATTTCGACCGTATCGCCCTCGTCGCCCAGCTCCGCGAGCGTGTGCTCCGGCACCGGTTCCGCGGCCACGCGGATCGCGCCGCGAACCACGTAGAGGAAGACATTGCGCCCGGCCACGCCGGGAAACGACACATGGCCGCCCTGCTTCAGCTCGACCGTGCCCATGAATACGCCGGTGAGGGATTCGATCGGGCCCTTGCGGCCGTTCCAGCTGCCGGCGATGAGGTTCACTTGGCCAAGCCCATCGGCCGTTTCGATGGCCGGAATCTCGCCGCGCTGCAATCCGATATACGCGGGCCGGGTGAACTTGAGCCGCGCGGGCAGGTTCACCCACAGCTGCAATATCTCGAGCGGCCCGCCGGTACGCTTGAATTCCTCGGGCGACACCTCGGCGTGCACCAATCCGGAGCCGGCGGTCATCCACTGCACGCCGCCCGCCCGGATCACGCTCTCATGGCCGCCGGAGTCCCGGTGCGTGAGGCTGCCCTCGAGGATGAACGTGACGGTCTCGAAGCCGCGATGGGGATGGGGGCCGAAGGGCAGGCCGCGGTTTCCCGGCGGATAGACCTGCGGGCCGTGATGGTTCAGGAAGAGGAAGGGGCTCACCTGCTCGACGTGGGGGCCCGGCAGCGGCCTTCGCGTGGTGAGGTCGCCGATATCGTCGCGGTACGCGGCGTGGCGCCGCGCGAGGCTCTTCGGGGTCATGCAGGGGTCTGATTCGCCGCCATGCGCGTGGGTTCCCCGTCGACCACGGCCGCGGTGACCTCCCCGCCGGGCCCGCGCGTGCGCTCCTCGAAGCGCAGGGCCCCGGAGGCGCTCATCGCGACCACCGTCGAGGCCCGCGTGCCGTAATCTGCGCCGATGATGAGCGCCGATGAGAGCCGGCGTTCCCAATCAACCGAAACACCCGTGCCGGGAAGCTCCGGGTCGGGCGCCGGGCGGGCATCGGAGAGGAAATCGAAGAGGGGCGGGACGGGATCCCGGTGCTCGAGGGCCTCGCGCATCGCCGCGCGCCCGCGCACGACCTTGGGCCATGGCTCGTCGAGAACGTGGTTGGACAGCCCGTGGATGCCGGGCTCGATCTCGCGCGGCGGTCCGTCGCGGCTGCCGTAGCCCCAGAGCGATTGGCCATCGCCGACGATGAGGTTGAACGCGTTGTATTCGCCGGCGTGCGCTGCAAGGCCCGCCAGGTAGTCGCCGGGCGCGGCGCGGCCCGTGAGGTAGTCGGTGACGAGCGTGCCGCGCGAGCGCGCCGCCGAGCGCTTCTCGGTCGGGTCGCGGAAATTGGTCACCGCGGCGAAACGCCCGCCGCGAGTCACGCCCATCCAGGTGCCGCCGGCTCGCAGGTCGCGCCCGGCGAGGAGGTCCGGGTGCTCGCTCCACCAGTGGGCAGGCTCGGTGGGGCGCTCCCGCCACTCGTCGCGATTGGCGGCGACCACGAGCGGAAGGTCCGCGCGAACCCTCCACGCGATCAGGATGAGGCACATGGAAAAAAACCGGGCGGGCTAGCCCTCGGCCTTGATCTTGGCGAGCAGCGCCGCGTACTTGTCGTTGTCGAACGGCGAGGACTCCGACATCGTGCGGTTCATCTCGGTGCGCAGTGCCGCGGCGATGGCCTGCAGCGCATGGGCGCGCGAGTAGCCTTCGGCCATGAGGCGATCGAGCGTCGCCTTGGTCTCCGGTGGGTCGCCGGTCTCGATCTGGTTGAGCACGGTATCCAGGAACACGTCCCTGACGGTCTTGTCATCCATGCGGGCCTCCGATATGGGCTTGCGCCGTTATTCTGACACGCCCGCGCTCACCTCATGTGGTCGGGTAGCCACGAGACCAGGCCGGGGAAGAAGTAGAGCAGCCCGACCGCGGCCGCCATGAGCAGGAAGAGCGGGAATGCCACCCGCGCGATCCACGTGATGTCGCGCTGCGTCATGCCCTGCAGCACGAAGAGGTTGAAGCCCACGGGCGGCGTGACCTGCGCCATCTCCACCACGAGCACGATGAAGATCCCGAACCAGACGAGGTCGATGTGCGCCTTCACGATCGTGGGCAGGATGACGCCCATGGTGAGCACCACCATGGAAATGCCGTCGAGGAAGCAGCCCAGGATGATGTAGAAGACCATGAGCCAGAAGAGCAGGCCGAACTGCGATAGCCCCAGGCCCGTGATGAACTCGGCGAGCCGGCGCGGCAGCCCGATGTAGCCCATGGAGAGGGTGAGGAACGAGGCGCCCGCGAGGATCAGCGCGATCATGCAATAGAGCCGCGTTGCGCCCATGAGGCTCGCCACGAACACTTTGGCGTTGAGCGAGCCCTGGATGGCCGAAAGGATCAGCGCGCCGACCACGCCCAGGGCCGCGGCCTCGGTGGCCGTCGCGATCCCCACGTAGATCGAGCCCAGGACCAGCGCGATCAGCGCCACCACCGGGATCAGGTGCCGCGACGCGTGCATCTTCTCGCGGAACGTCATCACCGCGTCGGGGGGCGGGATGCGCTCCGGATGAATCAGCGACCACACGACGGTGTAGCCCATGAAGAGCGCGGCGAGCAGGATTCCCGGGATCACGCCGGCGATGAAAAGCCGCGTGATCGACACTTCGGCCGCCACGCCGTACACGATCATGATGATCGACGGCGGGATGAGCAGGCCGAGCGTCCCCGCCCCGGCGAGCGTGCCGATGGTCATGTTGTCGGGATAGCCGCGCTTCTGGAGCTCGGGAAGCGTCATCTTGCCGATGGTGGCGCACGTGGCCGCGCTCGAGCCCGACACGGCGGCGAAGATGGTGCAGCCGATGATGTTGGTGTGCAGCAGCCTTCCGGGAATGCGCGAGAGCCACGGCGCCAGGCCCTTGAACATGTCCGCCGAGAGGCGCGTGCGGAAGAGGATCTCGCCCATCCAGACGAAGAGCGGCAGCGCCGTGAGGGTCCAGGACGAGAGCGATCCCCAGATGGTCACCGCCATGGCGTCGCCCGCGGGACGGCTCGTGAAGAGCTCCATCCCGATCCACGCCACGCCCAGGAGCGAAAGCCCGATCCAAAGGCCGCTGCCCAGCAGCGCGAAGAGGAACGCGATGAGCAGGAGGGTGACGAGGAGGTCCATCGCCTACTCGATCGCTTTCAGCTCTTCGGGCGCCTCGGCGAGCTTGCGCCGGCGCAGCAGCAGGACCAGGTCGTCGGCCATCGCGATCGCGAGCACGATGGTGCCCACCGCCATGGCGATCTGCGGGATCCAGAGCGGGGTGGCGTCGTTGCCCTGGGAGATGTCGTTGTACGTGTGCGACTGCCAGGCCAGGCGGATGCTGAACCACGCGAGCGCGCCGCTGAAGAAGGTGCCGGCGACGTGGCTCCAGATATCGAGCGGGCGCTTGAGCCTGCCGCCGAAGCGCTCGAGGAAAAGCGTGACCCGGATGTGCTCGCCGCGCTTCAGCGTATGCGCAAGGGCGAGGAAGCCGCTCGCCGCCATGCAATAGCCCGCGTAGGCATCGGAGCCGCGCAGGTTGAACCCCACGAGGCGGCCCACCACGCTCGCCAATACCATCGCGAGGATCCCGACCATGAAAAACGCCGCGAGGTATCCCGCGGCGTCGTAGAGGCGGTCGAGGGCGCGCCTCGTCATTTCGCGGGAATGACTGTCACTTGCGGTAAGCGTCCACGATCGCCTGCCCGTCCGCGCCGGCCGTCTTCATCCACTCGGCGGTCATCGTGTCGCCGATTTTCCTGAAGTCCGCCTTGAGCTGCGGCGAGGGGTCGGAGACGTTCATCCCGTTCTTCGCGAGCTCCGCGAGGTACCACTTGTTCTTCTCCTCCGAGGTCTTCCAGCCGCGCGCCTCGGCGTCCGCCGCGGCCTTCAGCACCGCGGACTGCGAGGCCTTGTCCAGCGCGTCGAAGGCGGCCTTGTTCACGAACACGATGTTCTTCGGAAGCCACGCCTGCGTGTCGTAGTAGTTCTTCACGACCTCCCAGGCCTTGGTGTCGTAGCCGGTCGCCCCCGAGGTGATGTTGGCGTTCACGGCGCCCGTCGCGAAGGCCTGCGCGAGCTCGGCCACCTGGATGGTCACCGGCTGCGCGCCGGCGAGCTCCGCGATGCGCGAGGTGTACGGGTTGTAGGTGCGCATCTTCAGGCCCTTCATGTCCGCGATGGACCCGATGGGCTTGCTCGAGTAGATGCCCTGCGGAGGCCACGGCACCGAGTAGAGGATCATGAGG
>DATBEA010000062.1:0-6414 GCA_036276215.1 Usitatibacter sp. | reverse complement strand
TGCCTCGTTTGATTCAGACCAAGCCGTGGCATCTGCGCATCGGGCGATATGCCCGGGCGTTCGTCCGCGCACCGGGGAACCCGGTAGCGGGGGCGTGTCTCTTACTGCGTGGATGGCGGCCGTCCTCGAGCGGCTATGTCGCACCGGGGGGATCTGGTGGAGCAAGCCGTCACGGAACCAAGCGGCGCTAGAGCGCGGCCGGTGTACTTGGGAATTGGCCCAGTAGTGGCCTAAAATATTCTATCTAACTGACTTGATTGGTAGGCGCGATTGGACTCGAACCAACGACCCCCACCATGTCAAGGTGGTGCTCTAACCAGCTGAGCTACGCGCCTGAAGGATTCGAATGACGAATTTTACAGTGATTCCCGTGCGCCTGCGCGCGACCGATCGTCCGGCCCTGGCGGCCCATTTCATGGCGCTCGAGCCGGAGGACCGCAGGCTTCGCTTCGGCCTCGCCCTGGGCGACGCCGGCATCGAAGCGTACGTGCAGCGCATCGACTTCGATTCCGACGACGTACTCGCCGTGCACGACGGCGAGCTTCGCATCGTCGCGGCGATCCACGTGGCGCGCGCGGGCGAGGCCGCCGAGCTGGGGCTTTCGGTGCTGCCCGGCCATCGCAACGCCGGCGTGGGCTCGGCGCTTTTCGAACGCGCCATCATCCGCATCCGAAATCGAGGTCTCGCTCGCGTCTACGTCCATTGCCTCGCCGAGAACGCCGCCATGATGCACATCGCCCGCAAGCTCGGCATGCGCATGGTGCGCAACGGCGGCGAGAGCGACGCGTGGCTCGAGCTCCCGCCCGCGACCATGGAAACGCAGTGGAGCGAGTGGATGCGCGACCAGCAGGCGAGCGCGGTGCGAAACATCCGCCAGCAGGCGCGCTGGTCTCGCGCCCTGCTCGGGATCTTCGGCTAGGAAGCCTGCAGCCACAGCCCCTTCAGGTATTCGCCTTCGGGAAAGTGGATCGACACCGGATGGTCGAGCGAGGCGCCCAGGTGGCGGCGCACCTGCATGTCCACGCGCGCATCGGCTGCCGCGCCCGCGACGATCTTCTGGAAGAGGTCGGGGCTCACCGCGCCCGAGCACGAGAACGTGAGCAGGTGCCCGCCCGGCGCGAGAAGCTTCATCGCCCACAGGTTGATGTCCTTGTAGGCCCGGGCGGCGTTCGGCACGTGCTTCTCGGTCGGCGCGAACTTGGGCGGGTCGAGCACGACGAGCCCGAACTTGCGATTCTGGTCGCGGAGCTTGCGAAGCTGCGAGAACACGTCCGCGGCGAGCCACTCGGCGCGTGAAGGATCGAGCGCGTTGATCTCGACATGGCGCCGCCCGGCGGTGAGCGCCTCCTCGGAAGTATCGAGGGAAGTCACGTGCTTCGCGCCGCCCTTCAGCGCCGCGAGGCTGAAGCCGCCGGTGTAGCAGAAAGCGTTCAGCACGTCGCGGCCGGCGGCGAGCGAGGCGGCGAGCGCGCGATTGTCGCGTTGGTCGAGGTAGAACCCGGTCTTCTGCCCGTTCACCACGTCCACTTCGTAGGCGATGCCGTCCTCCTGGATGCGCACGACCGTCGCCGCGGCGCCGAGCATGGGGCCGGTGCGCGCGGGCAAACCCTCCAGGCCGCGCACTTCCACGTCGGAACGCTCGTAGATGGCCTTGGCTCCCGTGAGCTGCGCGAGGAGCGAAGGCCACAGCGCACGCCAATGCTCCGCGCCGGCCGAAAGGACCTGCACCACGAGCGTGTCGGCGTAGCGATCGACGACGAGCCCCGGCAGGCCGTCGGACTCGCCGTGCACGAGGCGCATGGCATCGCTGCCCATGGGAAGGATGCGGCGGCGCTCGATCGCGGCCGCGAGCCGCTCGCGCAGGAAGGCTTCGCCGATCACGTCCCTCGCCTCGAAGGACCAGGCCCGCGCGCGAATCTGCGACTCGTCGCAATACGCGGCCCACGCGAGGAACGCGCCGTCCTTGCCGTGGACCGCGACCGTGTCGCCCTTGCCCGGCTCGCCCTGGACGCTGTCCACCGCGCCCGAGAAGACCCAGGGATGGCGATGGCGCAGCGATTTCTCGCGTCCGGGCTTCAAGACGAGTCGGGGATCCATGGCGGTCATCCCGGACGGGCAGTGGCCACATGGGCCCGGGATCCAATTGCGGAAGGACCATAATTCTACGATGGATGCCCGCATCGTCGAGAAAGTCGGCGACATCACGCGCGAAACGGTGGACGCCATCGTGAACGCCGCCAACGCGAGCCTCATGGGCGGCGGCGGCGTGGACGGCGCCATCCACCGCGCTGGCGGACCGGAGATCCTGGCCGCGTGCCGAAGGATCCGCGAAACGCGGTATCCCGACGGCCTGCCCACGGGCGAAGCGGTGATCACCACGGGGGGACTCCTTCCCGCGAAGCACGTGATCCACACCGTGGGACCGATCTACGGCAACCACGGCGGCGAGGAGCCGAGGCTGCTCGCGCGCTGCTACGAGAACTCGATCGCGCTCGCCGCGAAGCACGGCCTCGCGACCATCGCCTTCCCGGCGATCTCGACGGGCGTTTACGGCTACCCGAAAGAGGAAGCGAAGAAAGTGTCGCTGGGCGCGGTTGAACGAGCCCTCGCCGCGAACCCGTCGATCGTCGAGGTGCGGCTGGTCTACTTCTCGTGAGGCGCTAGAGCCGGCGCGCGGTGTCCACGCCCGGCACCTCGGTCACGTGGCGAAGCACGCGCGCGATGCCGTCGCCGCTGGCGACCTGCAGCGTGAAGCGCATGAAGGCGTGCGCGCCTCGGGAGAGCGTGTTCACGGCGGTCACGTTGATGCGCTCGCGCGCGATCGCCTCCGAGATGTCGCGAAGCAGTCCCTGGCGGTCGAGCGCGACCACCTCGATCTCGGCGGAAAACGGCGCCTCGGTCCCGGTATCGCCCCAGTCGGCGGGCATGAGGCGCTCGCGCTGGTCGGGCGCGAGCGAGGCGATGTTGGCGCAATCGAGCCGATGGACCATCACGCCGCGCGCCCGCGTGACGAAGCCCACGATCGGGTCCGGCGGAACGGGCTTGCAGCACTTGGCCACCATCGTCGCGATGTTGTTCACGCCGAGCACGAGCACGCCCGAGGACGATTTCGCCGCCGGCGCGGGTTGCAGCACGAGCGCCGGCGGCGCGAGCGCGGCCGGCGCCTCGCCCCGCACCGCGACCTCGATCTGCCGCGTGCTCACCTCGCCGCGGCCGATCGCCGCGTAGTACTCGTCCAGCTTCGGGAAGCCGCACGCGCGGGCCACGGACTCGTGGGAATGGCTCGTGGCGCCCAGCCGCGAGAGCTCCTTGTCGAGCGTGGCGCGCCCCGCCGCCACGTCGTGCTCGAAGTCCTCGTGGCGGAACCACTGGCGCACCTTGGCAATGGCGCGCGGGCTCGCGAGGTAGCCCAGCTGCGGCGAGAGCCAGTCGCGCGAAGGGCCGCCGTGCTTGCCCGCCATGATCTCCACGCGCTGCGCGTTGCGAAGCTTGTAGTCGAGCGGCACCATCTGGCCGTCCACCTTCGCGCCGCGGCAGCGGTGGCCGAGGTCCGTGTGCACGTGGTAGGCGAAGTCGATCGGCGTGGAGCCCGCCGGCAGGTCGATCACGCGGCCCTGCGGCGTGAGGACGTAGATCGTATCGTCGAAGACCGCGCCGCCCGTGGGACGCGCGGAGCGCTCGTCCAGGACTTCCTGCTTCCACGCGAGCACCTGGCGAAGCCACGCGATCTTCGCGTCGAAGGCCTTGTTCGAGCGCGTGCCTTCCTTGTAGCGCCAATGCGCCGCCACGCCGTGCTCGGAATGCTGGTGCATCTCCTCGGTGCGCACCTGCACTTCCAGCGTCTTTCCCTCGGGGCCCACGACGGCCGTGTGCAGCGACTGGTAGTCATTCGCCTTGGGATGCGCGATGTAGTCGTCGAACTCGCCCTCGACGGGCCGCCACAGGTCGTGGACCACGCCCAGCACCGTGTAGCACTCGCGGATGTTGCGCACGATGACGCGCACCGCGCGGATGTCGTAGAGCCGCTCGAAGGCGACGTTCTTGCCGCCCATCTTTCGCCAGATGGAGTAGATGTGCTTCGGACGACCCTGGATCTGCGCATGGATCCCGGCCGTGCCCAGCTCCGAACGCAGCTTCTCGATCACCCGCTGGATGTAGGCCTCGCGCTCGCTCCGCTTCTCGTCGAGCATCTGCGCGATCTTCTTGTAGAGGTCGGGCTCGGTGAAGCGAAACGAGAAGTCCTCGAGCTCCCACTTGAGGTCGGAAACGCCCAGGCGGTTGGCGAGCGGGGCGAAGAGCGCGAGGGTCTGGGCGCCCGCCGCGCGGCGCACGGGCTCGTCGGCCTTCGTGAGCGAGCGCATCTGCACCACGCGCTCGGCGAGCTTGATGAGCACCACGCGCACGTCCTCGGCGATGGCGAGCAGCATCTTGCGAAGCTGCTCGGGATCGCCACCCGAGGCGTCCATGGACTCGATGCGGCCGGCGCGCGCCACGCCGCGGATGAGGCGGGCCAGCTCTTCCCCGAAGGCCGACTGGAGCGCCTCCAGGTCGAGCTCGCGCTCCGGGATCGCCTGGCTCACGAGGGCCGCGGCGACGGTCTCCGGATCGGCGCCCTGCCCCAGCAGCAGCCGCGCGGTGGCCACCGCCCGTTCCAGGGCCTCCGGACGCGAGGCCGCCTGGGAGGCGCCGCGCACGAAATGCAGCGCGCGCACGGCGAGCTCCGCGTTCGGCGCACCGAAAGCGGTCCTGAGCTCGCCCTCGAATGGGGCGATATCCGTGATTTCCGGGGGGTGGGCAAGCATGGAAGGTGACCTGGATTCGATTCTACGTGCCGAAAATTCCGCATGTCCATCAGGGAATTGTCCAAGGCGCCGGGAAGCTCCGGCGGGCGAGGATGTTCACCATGAAGCTCGCATCGATCCCGATCGACCCCGGTTGTGCCGATGCCCGCCGCCTCGCGCGGGCCGGGCGGCTGGTGCAGGTGAAGTTCGTGGGAATGCCTTCGCCGCCTGCGCGTAGCGGGTTCCAAAGGTTCCTATCCCGCGTCATCGGTTGCCTGGCGGCGGCGCGGCCCTAGGCGATCCGACGCGGTATTTACCGGCCTCCGGCAATCGCCGGAGGCCGGCTTTTCTTTTGCTATCCTGTGGCATGCGGTTTGCTGCCCGCAATGCCGATGCACCCATCCCCCCTCCCCCTCTTCAACGAGATGTTCGACGCGAATCGCGACGTGCGCGCCCATTACGCCGCGTTCGCCGAATGGCTCGCGGAAACGCCGCCATCGCGCATCGCGCAGAACCGCCAGGCGGCCGACCTTCTCTTCCACCGTGTCGGCATCACCTTCGCGGTCTACGGTGAGGCTTCCGGCACCGAGCGCCTGATCCCTTTCGACGTCGTGCCGCACGTGATCCCCGGCGACCAGTGGGACCGGGTCGCGAAAGGCCTGCGCCAGCGGGTCCAGGCGCTCAACCGCTTCCTGCACGACATCTACCACGGCCAGGAGATCGTCGAGGCGGGGCTCATTCCCGCCGAGGCGGTGAACCAGAACGCGCAGTTCCGCCGCGAGATGATCGGCGTCGAAGTGCCCGGAGGCGTGTACGCGCACGTGGCCGGGGTGGACATCGTGAAGCACGCCGACGGCGAGTACTACGTGCTCGAGGACAACCTGCGCACGCCCTCGGGCGTGTCGTACATGCTCGAGAACCGCAAGATGATGATGCGGCTCTTCCCCGAGCTCTTCGCGGCGCAGCACATCCGTCCCGTGGACCATTACCCCGACCTGCTGCTGGAGACGCTTCGCAACGTGGCGCAGCACAGCTCGGACAACCCGACGATCGTGCTGCTCTCGCCGGGGCATTACAACAGCGCCTACTTCGAGCACGCCTTCCTCGCGCAGCAGATGGGCATCGAGCTGGTGGAGGGGCAGGACCTCTTCGTGCTCAACAACACGGTCTTCATGCGCACGACCCAGGGACCGCAGAAGGTGGACGTGATCTACCGGCGCATCGACGATGACTTCCTCGACCCGCTCGCGTTCCGCCCGGACTCGATGCTCGGCGTGCCGGGGCTCCTCGCGGCTTATCGCGCGGGGCGTGTCACCCTCGCCAATGCCATCGGCACGGGCGTGGCCGACGACAAGTCGATGTACCCGCACGTGCCCGAGATGATCCGCTTCTACCTGGGCGAGGAGCCGCTGCTGCGTAACGTCCCCACCTACCTGCTGGGCAAGCCCGAGGACCTCGCGTACGTGCTGGAGCACCTCGCCGAGCTGGTGGTGAAGGAGGCGCAGGGCTCGGGCGGCTACGGCATGCTGGTCGGCCCGACCTCGACCAGGGAGATGCACGATCTGTTCCGCGAGAAGATCCTGGCGCGGCCGGACAACTATATCGTCCAGCCGACGCTGGCGCTCTCCACCTG
>DATBEA010000061.1:0-3406 GCA_036276215.1 Usitatibacter sp. | reverse complement strand
ATGCCGGTCACCACCACGCGCTTCATGGCGAGGCGGCGGCGAGCTCGTCCACGTAGACGGCAAGGTCCCCGAAGGTCTTCAGTCGCGTGCGAAGCTCTGCGGGCTCGGCACGCACGGTGACCTTGAAGGCATCCTCGATGGCGAACAGGATCTCGATCATGCGAAGCGAATCGATGCCCAGGCTCTCGAGCGTGGCATCGGGGGTGAGCGACGCGGCCGGCAGGTCGAAGTCGTGTGCGAACATCTCCCGCAGCCTTTCGACCGTCGTCATGACGCTGCGCCGGGACGCAGCGCCCGCGCCTTCCCGCTCCATCGCGCGCCCAGCGTGAGCGCGCCCGGCATCGAGGCGAGCAGCCGAATGCCCGCACGCCGCACGACCGGCGAGACGAGCAGGGTCGCGAACGCGGAAGACGCGTGCAGTCGAGCCGCGAAGTTTTCGCGCCAGGCGCGAGGGTAGGTGTGGCCTGCCTTTGCGGGCGATGCCGCAAGCAGGTGCAGAGCGAGGAGCCGGGACGACTGGATCGCCATGCTGATGCCCTCGGCGACCAACGGGTGGGCTTCGCCCGCGGCGTTTCCCACGAAGAAAACGCCGTCCCTGTGCAGCGGCCGGATGCCGGGACGGATGGGCCCCGCGGAGAGCCACGGCGAGCTGCGGCTCGCACCCGCAAGCGCCTCGCGCACGCCGCGGCACGAGGCCATCACGTGCGCGATCACCGCATCACCCGCGGAGAGGTCGCGCTGCTCTGCGCGGATTCGCCGCAGCACGTCGCGTCGTATGCAGCAGGAGAAGCTCGCCGTCGTGGAATCGACGTGAACCATGCCGCCATAGCCGCCGGGAAAGAGCACCAACGGCATGAGGCCGGGCTCGAGCGCCGTACCCTCGAAGTGCGCCTTGAAGCCGAGCAGGTCCGAGGGCTCGCGTGATCGCGGTGCTTCCGTGTCGGCCGGTGCGCGCTCCCAGGAGCCGTGGGCCGCAACGACCATGCGCGCGGCAAGAGTCTCGTCGCGATCGGGCGAGCGCACGTGGACGTCGAAGCGCTCGCCTTTGCGTTCATATCCGAGCACGGTAGCCGGTTGCAGCAGCAGGGCGCCTTCGCGAACCGCCAGCGCGGCGAGCGCGGGATCGAGGATCTCGCGGCGCACGGCACGGCCCGCGTATCCGTCGAGGAGCGGCATCGATGCGCGCTCCACGTGATCGCCCGCGAAGAGCCCGACGGCGGCAATGGCGCAACCGCCCGAGGATTCCAGCTCCCGCAGCCCCAGCTCCTCGAGGACGGGCCATGTCGTGGCGGAAATGTACTCTCCGCAGACCTTGCGCCGCGGGAAGGTGCTCTTTTCCACGAGGACCACGGCGAGGCCGCCTCGCGCGAGAAGGAGCGCGGCGGTGGCGCCGGCGGGTCCCGCGCCGATCACCAGGGCGTCAACGGTGCGCATGGCGTGCCGCGACGAAGAGGTGGCTGAAGAGGCCGCGCCCCGTTTCTTCCACGTGCCATCCCTGCGAGGGCCAGAGCGATGCGATCTCGCGTTTCGTGAAGCCGGCCCGCACGCTCACGACAGCGTCGTGCCGCGTCACGTCGTTGCAGCCCACGAGGCCCACGAGGCGCGAGCCGGCGAGCGCGATTGCCGAGCGGCGCGGCTCGCAGGCGATGAAGCGATCGGTACGCCGCGCGGCGAGCTCCAGCAATCGTGCCAGGGCCTTGTCATCGAAGTGGTGCAGGAAAAGATTGGCGACGATGGCGTCGAACCGGACGCGCGATTCGTCCTCCAGCCACGCGAACACGTCGAGCGTCGCGGCTTCGAAGCGCCATCCGTTCGCGGCTGCCGGTGCCTCATGTTCCTGCCGGTCCACGAGGATGAAGGAGCCGGCTCCCATGGGCGGGAGGCGCGAGGCGAGCCGGCGGGCGAAGCCGCCGTCGCCGGCGCCGATCTCGGCCACGCGCGAGAGCGAAGCGCCTTGCAGCGCGCGCGCGACGATGCCCGCATTCGACATGACGGCGTTCAGCCGCGAGAGATCGCGCCGCGAGCGGCGCGCGCGCGGATCCTGCGGTGCCAGCGTATCCAGCCACTCGGGCTCGACCACGCGCTCGGCGGCCGCTGTCATGTCACCTCGAGAAGCGCGCCGTGGCAGCTGAAGCCCGCGCCGAAGGACGACATCCACCAGGAACCTCCGGGGGCATGGGCGCGCAGCGCCGCATCGAGCACGAAGAGCACGAAGGGGCTGCTGAGATTGCCGTAATCTCGCAGCATCGCGCGGCTGAATTGCAGGTCGGTGTCGTCGAGGGCGAGCGTCGCGGAGAGCTCCTCGAGCACCTTGCGCCCGCCGGCATGCATGATCCACGCGCCGATGTCTTCCGCGCCGAGGCCGTTTTTCGATGCGCAGCGATCGAAGACCTCGCGGGCGTAGCGTCCCGCGAGCTGCGGCACGGGCAGCGTGAGGATGTTGCGCAGCATCCCGCCGCGCTGCTCGAAGCGTAGTGCGTCGCGCTTTCCCGGCATCGTGAGCGAGACGCCGTCCTTCCATTCGACGCGGCGGGTGGCGTCGATGGGCGAGCGCGAGACGAGCGCCGCGGCGGCACCATCGCCGAAGAGGCACGCGCTCACGAGCACACCCAGGTCCGAGTCGATGTACATCGCGGCGCTGCAAACCTCCACGCAGATGCACAGGACGTTCTCGCAGCCGGAGTCGATGAGCGCCTTGCCGGCGCGAAGGTTGGGCAGCGCCGCGCCGCATCCCTGGCCCACGAGGTCGAGGGCCACCGCTTCGGGCCGCAGGTCGAGCGCCTCGGCCACGTAGCTCGTGAGGCCGGGACAGAGATAGCCCGTGCACGTGCTGACGATGACGCCATCCACGGCCTTCGCATCGAGGCCTGCCTGCTCGAGCGCGCGCACGGCGGCGCGGGAGGCGAGGGCGGGCGCCTCGCGGGAAAAGCGCCGGTACAGCGTGTCGGGGTCGAGCTCGAAGCTCTCCTCGATGTCATCCAGGGCGAGCGAGCGGCGCTCGATGCCGTTATCGTGGGTGAGGATGCCTTCGAGGACCGCGCGCACGCGCCGCGTGAGCGCCGGGTGCTCTATGCGGCCGAGCGCCTCCCAGCACTCACGCTGCGAAAAGCTGCGCGGCGGCACCGCGGTGCCGAGGCCGTTGATGAACATGGTCTAGACCACATACTACTTCTTGCAGGGACCCGCGGCGGCGAGGTAGGCGATGAGGTCGGCGCGCTCCTTCGGGTCCTTCACGCCGTCGTAGCCCATCGCGGTCCCCGGCACCGTCTTCAGGGGATCCTTGATGAACATGTCGAGCGTCCTCGCATTCCAGACGATGCCCGACTTCTTCATCGCCGGCGAGTAGGCGAAGCCGGGCACGCTCCCCGCCTTGCGGCCGAAGAGCCCGCAATGGTGCGGGCCCGTC
>DATBEA010000060.1:0-2318 GCA_036276215.1 Usitatibacter sp. | reverse complement strand
GCGCGCCCGTTTCGAAACGCAAAGTTGGCCGAGATGCACGCGAACTCGATCCCCGGCTGCGCCTGCGCCTTCGCGCCGACGAGCTTGGCTTCCCACTCCCCCGCCTTCTCGTTGGCGAGGGAGCCGTTCAGCAGCCGGATCTTCACCGGCCCCATGAGGCTCGCGGCGATGTCGCGCATCGACTCGCCCACCCCCTCGACGTCGGCGTCCACGGCCATCGGCCCGCCATGGAAGGGGATCGCGGCGCCGCGCTCGTGGAACCAGCGCTCGAGGAGGAGGCCCTGGCCGTCGAAGTGCATGTGCGTTGCCTTCCGCCTGCCGTCCAGGCGCAGGCTCCCCCTGGCGGTGCCGCCCAACATCGCCGTCGCGAACGACGCCATGTCCCAATGGTCGCCGTCGAAGGTGCTGCGCGTGGCGACGTCTCGTAGCTCGACGCCGTTGCGAAGCCGCACGGATTGCAGCTTCGCGTCGAGCGAGCCGCGCGAGCCGTCGAGCGCCACGAGCACGGGCCAGGCGAACGGCGTGGACTGGAACATTTCCGGCGGCTCGAGCGCCGGCAGGGGCTCGGCGCCGGCATCGAGAAGCGTGCGCACCCAGTCGAGCCGCCCGCCCGAAAGGCGCGCATCGATCACCGTCTTGCCCCCGTCGCTGCGCACGCGCGCCTCGCCCTCGATCCTGAAGGCGCCCAGCGACAGCGTGAGGGGTTTCAGCTCGGTCACGCCGTTCGCATCGCGCGAATCCAGGTGCACCTGCGCCGCGGCGGTCGGGCGCCGCGCAATGTCGAGGAAGGCCAGCAGGTCGTTCAGCCGCGACGATTCGAGGTCGGCGTGAACCGCGCTGCCGTGCAGGGTGCCGTCGATGGGAACGCGTCCCTCGATCGCGATCCGTGTCGTTCCCCAGTCGAGCTCGATGCGCCCGTCGGTTGCCGCCCCGGCCTCGCCGCGCCGCGAAAGATCGGCGAAGCGCGCCTTCACCTGGACCGCGTGGCCGCGCCGCGCACCCTTCGCCTCGATGCGCACGTCGCGCAGGCCCCGCGCGGCGCTCGCGTCGAGGGATTCCACTTGCCACGGCACGGGCGGCTTTCCCGCGGAGCGCTGCACGATCGTGGCATCGCGGATCTCGAATCCGGTGAGGTCGGCAAGCGGCTCGGACTTGGATGCCGCGCGCGGCTGCGCGCCGAGGCTCCAGGACGTGGCCCCGCCCTGGGCCGACTCCAGGTCGAGGGTCGCGTGCTCCAGCGCGATCGATTTCACCCGGACCTCGCCGGAGAGGAGCGGCAGCAGCGCCAGGTGGGCGACCGCCTCCTTCGCCGTGAGAAGCGAGCGTCCGCGCGCCCACGCGGGATTGGCGAGCGCGATGTCGTGCGCGCGAAGCGCGGGAACCGGGAAGAGGTCGAGCTCCACGCCGCCCAGGGAGAGCTCGCGCGACCAGGCGGCCATGGCCTTTTCCTGGGCGATGCGCTTCAGGCGCTCGGGATCGGCCAGCATGCGCGCGGCGAGGGACGCGGCCAGGGCGACGATGGCGGCGCCGGCCACGGAGCCGAGGGCCACGCGTCGCCAGTTCATCGTCTCGTCGCTCGTTCCGGCAAGGGGGTGCGGTAGGACCGTGGCGCGTTGGGCATGTTCCGGAGTATGGTGCGCGCTATGTACAAACGCATCCTCCTGGCCTACGACGGCTCCGAGACCGGCCAGAAAGCGCTCCTCGACTGCAGGGAAATGGCGAGCTGGGGCCACTCGGAGCTGTTCCTCGTGGCGGTGATGCCGCCGCCCGCGGCCTTCATCGGCGGCGAGGGCGGCATCTACGACGTGGAGCGGGAGAAGGAAGAGGAGCAGGCGTTCCGCGACATCCTGGAAGACGGCCTGAAGCGGCTCACCGACGCGGGCCGTTCGCCCAGGGGCGAGGTGCTGGTGGGAGACGCCGTCGACGAGATCGTCGCCTGCGCGCGGAAGGTGCAGGCCGACCTCATCGTCGTGGGGCACAAGCACCTGGAGGGCTGGGCGCGGCGCTGGTGGCGCGGCTCCATCTCCAAGAGCCTCGTCGAGCACGCGCCCTGCAGCGTGCTCGTCGTGATCAGCTCCTAGAAAAGAAAAAGGGAGAGCCGAAGCTCTCCCCTCGTCCAGCACCCGGCGCGAGGCTCAGTGGTGGTGGTACCCGTGGCCGTAGTAGTGGCCATGGTAGTGGCCGCCGTAGTAGTACGGAGCGCCGAAGCCGATTGCCACGCTCGGGCCGTAGTACACCGGCGCCGGCGGGTAATACACCGGAGCGGGGGCCGCATAAACCGGCGCAGGGCCGTAGGCAGGTGCCACCGGCGGGGCATA
>DATBEA010000059.1:0-1504 GCA_036276215.1 Usitatibacter sp. | reverse complement strand
CGACAAGAAGTTCCTGCTGCTGAACCGCGTGGTCCTCGTGTGCTTCACCGTCCTCGTCACCTACGTGGCGATGAGCACGAGCACCGACATCTACCACATGGTCGAGAATGCCTACAAGGTGACGCTGGTGGGGGCCTTCGTGCCGTTGGCGTGCGGCGTGTACTGGAAGCGCGCGACGAACCTGGGCGGCATGCTGTCGGTCGTGATGGGCCTGGTCGTGTGGGTGGCGTTCGAGAAGATGAATCCCGACGGCCTCGTCCCGCCGCAGCTCGCCGGCCTCGCCGCCTCCTTCACGGGCATGATCGTGGGCTCGCTCGCCCTTCGCGGCCTGCAGCGCGAGGCGCACGCGCAATCGTGACCGCGGCGTGCTGATCGCGCTCGTCGCGCTCTACCTCGCCGCTTCCCTCGCGATCGGCCTCTACGCCGCGACCCGGGTCGAGGGTTCCGGCGACTACGCCGTCGCGCGCAAGAGCTTCGGCACGCCCATCGTCGCGGCGGCGTTCTTCGCCACGTGGTTCGGCGCCGAGACGGTGCTCGGCATCCCGGCGACGTTCCTCAAGGAAGGCTTGCGCGGGCTCGCCGCCGATCCCTTCGCGGCGTTCGCGTGCCTCGCGTTGATCGGCGTCGCGTTCGCGCGGCCGCTCTTCCGCATGGACGTGGTCACGCTGGGCGACTACTTCCGCGTGCGCTATGGGCGCACCGCCGAGGTGGCGCTCACGCTTTGCATCGCATCCTCGTACCTCGGATGGATCGCGGCGCAGCTCGTGGCCCTCGGCCTCGCCCTGAACGTGGTCTCCGGAGGGGCGATAAGCACGCACACCGGCGTCCTCATCGGCGCGGGCGTGGTGCTCGCATACACAATGGCGGGCGGCATGTGGTCGGTGGCCCTCACGGACTTCTTCCAGGCCGCCGTGATCGTGGGAGGCCTCCTGTATGTCGCATGGGTCGTGGTCGGTGCGGCGGGCGGCCCCGCGCGCCTGATCGAAGCGGCGGGGTCCGAGCGCCTGCGCTTCCTCCCGGAAGCCGACGTGAAGTCGGTGCTCGGGTGGGTGAGCGCGGCCCTCGTGGTGATGCTGGGCTCGGTGCCGCAGCAGGACGTCCTGCAGCGCGTGATGAGCGCGAGGCACGAGCGCATCGCGGCGCGCGCGAGCCTGCTGGGCGGCGCCCTCTACTTCGTGATCGCGATGCTTCCCATCGCGCTGGTGTGCTCGGCGCTCGTGATCGACGCTCCGATGGTCGAGCGCCTGGTGGGCGAGGACTACCAGCTCATCCTCCCCACGCTCATCCTCGAGCGCACGCCGCTGCTCGTGCAGGCGCTTTTCTTCGGCGCGCTGATATCCGCGATCCTTTCGACGGCGTCGGGCGCGCTGCTCGCGCCCGCGGTGGCACTCGCGGAGAACGTCTTGCGCCCCATCGTGAAGCCCAGGGACGACCGCGGCGTGCTGATGCTGATGCGCGCGAGCGTCGCCGTGCTCGCGATCGCCGTGACGGCGATGGCCCTCAC
>DATBEA010000058.1:0-8984 GCA_036276215.1 Usitatibacter sp. | reverse complement strand
GCCTACGACCGGGCGCTCCAGCTGGACAAGAGCAACACCACGGCGCAGGTGAAGCTCGCGATGATCAAGGACCTCTTCAGCTCGCAGAAGGTGGCCGCGGCCGCCGCGAAGGCGCCCGTCGCGCCCGCCGTCGCGCCGGTGCAGACGGCCCAGCCGGAACCTGCCAAGGTGGCGCCTCCGAAGGTCGCCGTCGTCGAGCAGCCCAAGCCGGCCCCGGCCCCCGCGCCCGCCCCGGCCCCGGCTCCCCCGAAACCCGCTCCCGCACCCGCCTCCTCGCCCGACCGCGCGCAAGTCGCGGCTGCCGTCGAAGGCTGGGCCCGTGCCTGGAGCGGGCAGGACGTGAAGGGCTACCTCGCCTCCTACGCCCCCGATTTCGAAGTGCCCGGCGGCGCTTCGCGCGCGAGCTGGGAGAAGGAGCGCGCCGAGCGCATCGAGCGGCCCAAGTCCATCGAGGTGGACGTGAAGATCATCGACGTGAAGGTGAACGGCAACGACGCCACGGTCACCTTCAAGCAGTCGTACAAGTCGGACACGCTGAAGAGCCACAACACCAAGACCATGAAGCTCGTGCGTGCCGGCGACAAGTGGCTGATCCGCCAGGAGCGGGCAGGCGGGTGACGAAGGGGCTTCAGCTGAGCCAGGCCATGCGCTACGCGCGGCACGCCGGACTGATCGCCTTCGCGGGCGCGGCGATCGCGCTCGCCGACGGCATCGCCCCGCCCTTGCGCGTCGCTTCCTACAGCAATGAGGTCGAGGGCTCCCTGGTTCGCGCCATCGTGGGGCTGCGCGAGCACGGCCTCAAGCAGGCGCTCTCCGAAGTGGACGAGATGCTCGCCCGCAATCCCAACTACAAGCTGGGCTACCTCATCAAGGGCGACCTGCTCATGGCGAGCGCGGGCCAGCCGGTGGCGTTCACCTCCAACGGCGCGCCGCCCGCCGACGTGCTGCCGCTCAGGGAAGAGGCGCGGGTGCGCATGAAGCGCTACCTCGACGCGCCGCCCACGGCCGAGCTTCCCGCGACGCTGCTGCAGCTCGCGCCCAACCAGCAGCACGCGCTGGTGATCGACACGTCGACCAACCGCATCTTCGTCTTCGCCAACGACCTGGGCCGGCCGCGCTACGTGACCGACTTCTACATCAGCCTGGGCAGGAACGGCGTCGAGAAGCAGCGCGAGGGCGACCAGAAGACGCCCATCGGCGTGTACACGCTGCTTCCGATGAAGGACAAGCTGCCCGAGTTCTACGGCCCCGGCGCGTATCCCCTCACCTATCCCACCGAGTGGGACAAGGTGAACGGGCGAAGCGGCCACGGCATCTGGCTGCACGGCACGCCGGCCGAGACCTACGCGCGCCCGCCGTGGGCGACCGATGGCTGCGTGGTGCTCACCAACGAGGACCTCGCGAAGCTGCGCAAGTACGTGGACGTGACGCGCACGCCCGTGGTGATCAGTCCCGGGGTGGAGTGGCGCGCGCCCAACCAATGGGAAGCCGAGCGCGAGGCCTTCCTCGCCGACTTCACGACCTGGCGCAAGGACTGGGAGAGCCTCGATTCCGGGCGCTACCTCTCGCACTACTCGCGCGATTTCCGCTCGGCGCAGCGCGACTACGCGGGGTGGAGCGCGAAGAAGCGCCAGGTGACCGCCGGCAAGACGTGGATCAAGGTCGGCGTGAACGACATGAGCCTCTTCGAGTACCCGGGCGAGGAGAACCTCGTCATGGTGAGCTTCGAGCAGGACTACCGCTCCAACAACCTTTCGAAACGCACCTTCAAGCGCCAGTTCTGGGCGCGCGAGGATGGCCACTGGCGCATCGTCCACGAGGCGGTCGTCGGTTCCTGAAGTTTTTTTCGTCCAACTCCCCCAGGATATTTCCCATGCAACGACTGCCGCTGGCACTCCTCGCTCCCTTCGCCTTCGCCCTCGCCGTGCCGCTCGCGCATGCCGCGGACGCCGCCCCCACCTCCAGCTGCACCCCGAAAGGAAACGCACCGATGAAAGTGAAGCTCACGACCTCCATGGGTCCGATCGTCATCCAGCTCGACAAGGAAAAGGCCCCGATCTCCACCGAGAACTTCGTGAAGTACGTGGAGTCCGGCCACTACAACGGGACGATCTTCCACCGGGTGATCAACGGCTTCATGGTCCAGGGCGGCGGCTTCACCAAGGACATGCAGCAGAAGCCCACCAGCGCCCCGATCAAGAACGAGTCCACCAACGGGGTCAAGAACGACAACTACACGGTGGCCATGGCGCGCACCAACGTGCGCGACTCGGCGACCTCGCAGTTCTTCATCAACGTGAAGGACAACGCGTTCCTCAACTACTCGGGCGAAGCCAACCCCGGCTACGCGGTGTTCGGCAAGGTGGTCGAGGGCACCGACACGGTGGACAAGATGAAGACCGTGCAGACCGGTAACCAGCGCGGCATGGGCGACGTGCCCAACACCCCGATCGTGATCGAAAAGGCCGAGTGCGTCCAATAAAGACGCTCTTCATCTCGGACCTCCATCTAGACCCCGCGCGGCCGGAAGCGACCGCGCGGTTCAACCGGTTCCTCGAAGACGAACTGCCCGGCGCCCGGGCGCTCTACATCCTGGGCGACCTTTTCGAGTACTGGGTCGGCGACGACGGCCTCGCGCTCGAGTTTCCCGGGGCCATCGCCTCGGACCTGAAACGCGCCTCGCGCTTCGCGCCCCTCTTTTTCATGCACGGCAACCGCGACTTCCTCGCGGCCGAGGGTTTCGCGCGGGCCACGGGCGCGAAGCTCATGGCCGATCCCACGCGCATCGACCTCTACGGGCGCCCAGCGCTCCTCATGCACGGCGACACGCTCTGCACGGACGACACGGCCTACCAGCGCTTCCGCGCGCAGGTGCACGACCCGAAATGGCAACGGGCCACGCTCGCGCGCCCGCTCGCCGAGCGCATGGCGATGGCCGAGAGCTTTCGCGAGCAGAGCGAGGGCGCGAAGCAGGGCAAGAGCGTGGAGATCATGGACGTCTCGCCCTCGGAGGTGGAGCGCGTGCTCGCCGAATCGGGCTGCGACGTCCTCATCCACGGCCATACCCACCGGCCGGGACGGCACGTGCACCACGTTGGGGGCCGCGACCGGGAGCGCTGGGTGCTCCCCGACTGGTACGGCCCCGGCGGCTACCTCGAGGCGTCCGCGGCGGGCATCCGCGCCGTGAGCGCCGCCTGAATCGCCGGGATCTTCTCCTTCGCCACGCGCTCGGCGATCTCGATCACCTGCCTGCGGTAAGCCTCGGTGTGGCCGGCGTAGTAGCCGATGTCGGGATGGATCACGATGTCGGCCTGCGGCGCTTCGGCGGCCACCTGGCGTGCGCGGCGCGCATCCTTCTCGACCCACGACTCGGGCACGCCCGCGGGCGTGTCCTGCGCGTAGGCCGACACGTCCACCGCGATCACGATCTTCGCCCCCAGGCGGCGCGCGACGCGGATCGGGACGGGGCTCGATTCGTCGCCGTCCACATAGGTCTCGGTCCCGATGCGCACCGGCTCGAACTGGCCGGGGCTCGCGGACGATGCGCGCACCGCGAGGCCCGTGTCACCGTGGTTGAAGATGGCGATCTTGCCGTCGGAGACGCGCGTGGCCGCTGCGACGAAGGGAATGCGAAGCTGCTCCAGCGGCGCGCGCTTCACCTTCTCGTTCACGTAGGTCTGGATGGCGCTTCCCGTGGCAAGCCCGCCCGTCACCATGCGGAACTCGAAGAACTCCATCACGTTGATCTGGTAGGCGAGCTTCTCCAGCTCCGCCGCAGAGATTCCCGAGGCGTAGAGCGCGCCCACCATGGCGCCCACGCTCGATCCCACGATGATGTCGGGCTTGATGCCCGCCTCGTCGAGGGCCTTGAGCACGCCGATGTGGGCGAAGCCGCGCGGGCCCCCGGAGCCCAGGACGAGCGCCACGCGCGGCGCGGGGCCCGTGGGCTGGACGAAGCGCGGCAGGCGCTCGGGGGCGACGTTGGAATCGTCGCAGCCGAGAAGCGAGAACGCGAGGACGAGCGCCGCGGCGCGAACGGCGCCGCGCATCAGGCCTCGCAGTAGGTCTTCGCCCGCTCCTGCCACCTGTCGATCTCCGCCTGGCGCTTGTCGTCGTCCAGGAAATTCTTGTCGCCCTTGGCGTCGGTGTTGAAGACCGGGCGCTGCGTGGAAAGGATCTGGAGCTGGCGCTGGGCCTCGACGCAGCGCCCCTTCTTGATCGCCTTCTCGTTGGCTTCCTGCACCGCGTCCTTCTTCTCCTGCTGCTCCTTCTGGACCTTCTCGACGCGCGAATCCATCTCCTTCTGCTTGTAGTCGACGGGCGGGGGCACGGGACCCGAGGGCGGCGTGGGATGGATGTCGATCTTGTTCGCCTTGCCGTCGGGCGGCGGCGCATCGGTGTAGTGCGTGACGCCCTTCTCGTCCACCCACTTGTACATCTGCTGCGCGGCGGCCGCGAACGCCGTCATGGCGGCGAAGGCGGCAATGACCAGGAAGGGTCTCATGGCTCGTCCAGTCTCAGCGTGAGGCATTTCGCGGAACCGCCCGCCTTCATGAACTCGGTGAGCGGCGTCTGCACGACCTCGAAGCCGTGGCGCGAGAGCGATCGTGCGAACTCCCCCGTGGCGCGGTTCACCACCACCACGGAATCGATGTTCACGGCGTTGCACGCGAAGGCGAGCGCGTCCTCCTCGCCGATCGCGATGCGCCGCTCCTTCGGCACCCGCTTCTCGATCACGGCGCGCGAGGCGTCGTCGAACGCGGGCGGGTAGTACATGACGAAGCCGCCGTCCAGCGGGCAGAAGCACGTGTCCAGGTGGTAGAAACGCTGGTCGACGAGCTTCAGCACCTCCACGTCGATCGCAAGGCGCTCCGCGAGCACGTCGCGCGCGGCCTGCAGCGAGCGGTGGCCGTGGGCCATCCAGAGGAGGTTTCGCTTCGGGTCCCGGTCGAAGAGCGCATCGCCCGCGCCCTCGAACGGCAGATCGCGCGGCATGAGCGAGACCTCGTAGCCCCGGTCCATGAACCAGTCGCCGAAGTACGGCTCCTCGCCCTGGCGCTCGGGATAGCGGAAGCGCGAGACGATGAACTTGCGGCCCTTCACGAGCCCCGCGTTGGCGGTGAACACCATGTCGGGCGAGCCGGGCTGCGGCAGCACGAGGCGCACGGTCGCGTGGTCCGTCAGCACGTCGTAGAGCGAGCGCCACTGCTGCTTGGCGAGCGCGTTGTCGATGCGGCGCAGGTTCCCGTGCATCCACGGATTGATGATGTACGCCACGTTGAAGTACTCGGGCGGGCACATCAGGAAGACGTGGGCGCTCGCGGGCATCGGGCTCAGCCCAGGCCTTTCTCGAGGTCGGCGCGGATGTCGGCGGGATCTTCCAGTCCCACGCCGATGCGCAGCAGCCCCTCGACGATTCCCGCGGCGTCGCGCTCGGCCTTGGGAATGCGCCCGTGGGTGGTCGTGGCCGGATGGCAGATGGTGGTCTTCACGTCGCCGAAGTTCGCGGTGATGGAGATGAGCGTCGTCGCGTCGATCACGCGCCACGCGGCATCGCGCCCGCCCTTCGCGACGAAGGAGACGAGCGCCCCGCCCGCGGACTGCTGCCGCATGGCGAGCGCATGCTGCGGGTGCGAAGCCAGGCCCGGATAGTGAACGCGCTCGACCTTGGGATGCGACTCGAGCCAGCGCGCGAGCACCAACGCGTTTGCGGACTGCGCGTCCACGCGCAGCTTGAGGGTCTCCATGCCCTTCAGGCACACCCACGCGTTGAAGGGCGAGATGGCGGGCCCGGCCGTGCGCACGAATTGCAGGAGCGGCCCGTTCACGAGCGCCGCGCTCCCGGCTATGGCGCCCGCGAGGACGCGTCCCTGCCCGTCCAGGTACTTGGTGGCCGAGTGGATCACGAGGTCCGCGCCCAGCGCGATGGGCCGCTGCAGCGCGGGCGAGCCCATGCAGTTGTCCACGGCCAGCAGCGCGCCCGCGTCGTGGGCGATCTTCGCGAGCGCGGCGATATCGGCGACCTCGCCCACGGGGTTGGAAGGCGTCTCCACGAAGAGGAGCTTCGTCTCCTTCCGCATGGCCTTGCGCCACGCGTCGAGGTCGGTCAGGTCCACCCAGCTCGTGGTGACGCCGAACTTGGCGAGGATCTGGTCGAAGAGCGGCACGACGGTCCCGAACACGCCGCGCGCGCACACGAGATGGTCGCCCGCCTTGAGGAGGCCGAAGGCGGTCGTCGCCACGGCGGCCATTCCGGTGGCGGTCGCGACGCACGCCTCGGCGCCCTCGAGGGCCGCGAGCCGCGCCTGGAACATCGTGACCGTGGGATTGGTGAATCGCGAGTAGATGTTGCCCGGCTCTTCGTTGGCGAAGCGGCGGGCGGCTTCCGCGGCGCTCGTATAGACGAAGCTCGAGGTGAGCGTGAGGGCTTCCGAATGCTCGCGGAAATCGCTGCGCAGCCCGCCGGCTCTGACACCCAGGGTGTCGGGCTTGAAGTCCGGCGGCATCGGTGTCAGTCGACCCGCGAAAGGCCGAGGTCGAGCTGGTAGCTCGATAATCGGGTGTCGGTCGACTCGCCGTCCTTGCGGCCCGTCTCGATCCCGTCGAGGTATTCCTGCGTCACGTCGCCCGTCACGTACACACCGTCGAAGCACGAGCAGTCGAAGCGCTTGATGGAGGGATTGAGGCGGCCTACATCGTCGATCAATGCCTCGAGGTCCTGGTAGATCACGGCATCGGCGCCGATGGCGGCGGCGATCTCCGATTCGGTGCGGCCCGTGGCGATGAGCTCGCCCTTGGTGGGCATGTCGATCCCGTAGACGTTGGGGAAGCGAACGGGGGGAGCCGCGGAGGCGAAGAACACCCTCTTCGCGCCGCTCTCGCGCGCCATCTGCACGATCTCGCGGCTCGTGGTGCCGCGCACGATGGAATCGTCCACCAGCAGCACGTTCTTGCCGCGGAACTCGTTCGCCATGGCGTTCAGCTTCTGGCGCACGCTTTTCCGGCGCTGCTCGTGGCCCGGCATGATGAAGGTCCGCCCGATGTAGCGGTTCTTGATGAAGCCCTCGCGATAGGGCTTGCCGAGCTTCGTGGCGACTTCGAGCGCCGAGGGGCGGCTGGAATCGGGGATCGGGATCACGACGTCGATCTGGTCCGCGAGGCCCTGCTCCGCGATCTTGTCCGCGAGGCTCATCCCCATGTTGCGCCGGCTCTCGTGCACCGAGATGCCGTCGATCACCGAGTCGGGGCGCGCGAGATACACGTACTCGAAGATGCACGGATTCAGCTCGGGGTTGAGCGCGCACTGCCGGCTGTGGAAGTTGCCGCTCTCGTCGATGAGGATGGCTTCCCCCGGCGCCACGTCGCGCATCACCTTGAAGCCCAGCGTGTCGAGCGTGACGCTCTCGGAGGCGACCAGGAATTCAACGCCCTTCTCCGTATCGGCGCGGCCGATGATGAGCGGGCGGATGCCGTGCGGGTCGCGGAAGGCGAGCATGCCGTGACCCGCGACCATGGCGACCACCGCGTAGGCGCCCTTCACGCGGCGGTGCACGCCCGCTACCGCGGCGAAGATGATGTCGGGATTCAACCGGTCGCGCCCCGCGCTCGCGTCGTGGATCTCGTGCGCGAGGACGTTCAGCAGGATCTCCGAGTCGGAGTTGGTGTTGACGTGGCGCCGGTCGTCCTCGAAGAGCTCGCGGCGAAGCGCTTCGGAGTTGATGAGGTTGCCGTTGTGGCCGAGAACGATGCCGTAGGGCGAGTTCACGTAGAAGGGCTGCGCCTCGGCCTCCGACGCCGCCGAGCCCGCCGTGGGATAGCGGCAGTGGGCGATGCCCATGTGGCCCACGAGGTTCCTCATGTCGCGCGTGCGGAAGACGTCGCGCACGAGGCCCTTGCCCTTGTGCATGTGGAAGCTGTGGCCCTCGGCCGTGACGATGCCCGCGGCGTCCTGGCCGCGATGCTGCAGCACCGTCATCCCGTCGTAGAGGAGCTGGCTCACGGGACTACGGGCGACGACTCCCACGATTCCGCACATGGCTACGAGTCTCTCATGGCAGGGGCACGACCTGGCCGTCCAGCGCGTTCAGCTTGATCTTGGCGAGCGCCGCATCGGCAGCCTCGCGGGTCGGAAACGGCCCGGCACGAAGGCGGGTGAGCTCGCCGCCCGAGGTGTCGCGGCGCTCCGTGTAGTGCGGGATGCCGGCGCCGCCAAGGCGCTCGCGGGCCTCCTTCAGCTTCTCGTCGTCCTTGAAGGCGCCGACCTGGACGGCGAAGCCTTCCAATTTGGGGCTGGGGGCGTCTTTTGCAAGGTTGGCGGGCGGCGCGGCCGGTGCCGGTTTCGGTTGGGCCCCCGTCTGCACGGGGGTGACGGCCGAAGGCGCGGGGGTGGCGGCTGAAGGCGCGGGGGTGACCGGCGGCGTGGGGACGGGCGGGAGAGGCTTGTGGGGGATGAGCGGGGCCGAGGGCGGCGGGAGGGGCGCGGCCTTGTCCTTGGGCGGGATATCGAGGGCGGGACCGGTGCGCGAGGGGCGCTGCTCGGAATCCAGGATCATCGGGACGAAGACGACGAGCAGCACGGCGATCGCGATGGCGCCGATCAAGCGCTGCCGGCCTTTTCGCCGGATCTCGCTCGCTTCTGGGGACGCAGTGGACGCCATGGGCGATCAGCGGGCGGACCGCAGCGCCTCCGCCACGGTATAGAACGATCCGAAGACCACAATTCTATCATCCGGCACGGCGTCACGACGCGCGGCGTCGAGCGCGGCGCCCACGGTGGCGAAGGTGCGCACGCGATCGCCCAGTCCCTGGGCCTTCAGGACCTCGGCCACTTGCGCGGCACTCGCGGCCCGCTCGGCTTGCGCGGCTGAGACGTACCACGCGTCGATGCGGTCGCGAAGCTCGGCCACCACGCCCGCGGCGTCCTTGTCGGCGAGGATCGCGAAGACCCCGAGGGTGCGCGGCGCATACGACATGTCGCCCAGGCC
>DATBEA010000057.1:0-8194 GCA_036276215.1 Usitatibacter sp. | reverse complement strand
CGGAAGGGGCGCGGCTATAAGCCCGCGACTTCTTTCCCGCAAATCCCTATCGAGCTGAACAGCACATGGCCGAGCGCACTTTGTCCATCATCAAGCCAGACGCGACCTCCCGGAACCTCACCGGCAAGGTCAACGCGGTGATCGAGGCGGCGGGGCTGCGCATCGTCGCGGCGCGCATGATGCACCTGTCGCGGCAGCAGGCCGAAGGGTTCTACGCCGTGCATCGCGAGCGCCCCTTCTTCCGTGATCTCGTCGATTTCATGATTTCCGGCCCCGTGCTCGTGCAGGTGCTGCAGGGTGAAAACGCCATCGCGAAGAACCGCGAGCTCATGGGCGCCACCGATCCGAAGAAGGCCGCGAAGGGCACCATCCGCGCGGATTTCGCGCAGTCGATCGACGCCAACGCGGTGCACGGCTCGGACGCGCCCGAGACGGCGAAGGCCGAGATCGAGTATTTCTTCCCGCAGGGCCCGGTTCGCAAGTAGGGTCGATGAGCGAGCGCGCCAACCTCCTCGACTTCACGCTGCCCGCGCTCACCGAGTGGCTGGCCGCGCACGGCGAGAAGGCGTTTCGCGCGCGCCAGCTCTTCCAGTGGATCCACCAGCGCGGCGTGGCGGACTTCGACGCCATGACCGACCTGGCGAAGTCGCTGCGCGAGAAGCTGAAGGGCATCGCCGAAGTGCGCCCGCCCGCGGTCCTCTCCGAGCACCGCTCCGCCGACGGCACCGTGAAGTGGCTCTTCGACGTGGGTGCGGGTCGCGGTTCGAAATCAAACGCCATCGAGACCGTGTTCATCCCCGAGGACGACCGCGGCACGCTCTGCGTCTCGTCCCAGGTGGGCTGCGCGCTCGACTGCAAGTTCTGCTCGACCGGCCGCCAGGGCTTCAATCGCGACCTGGGCGCAGGCGAGATCATCGGCCAGCTCTGGGTCGCCAACAGGCGGCTCGAGGAAATGGAGCGCGAAGGTTTTTCCTCGCGCCTCGAGCCCGACGAGCCTCGCGTCTCGAGCCTCGCATCTCGTTCCCCGCGGCCCGTGAGCAACGTCGTGATGATGGGAATGGGCGAGCCGCTGAACAATTTCCAGCCGGTCGTCGACGCGATGTCGATGATGCTGGACGACCTCGCCTACGGGCTCTCGCGCCGGCGCGTGACGCTCTCCACCTCGGGCGTGGTCCCGAACATCCGCAAGCTGGCCGAGGCGCTGCCGGTGGCGCTCGCCGTGAGCCTGCACGCGCCCAACGACGAGATCCGCAGCCGCATCATGCCGGTGAACGACGCGTATCCCATCGAGGAGCTCCTCCAGGCGTGCCGCGAATACCTCGAGGTGAGCCCGCGCGACTTCATCACCTTCGAGTACGTGATGCTCGAGGGCGTGAACGACGCGCCGGAGCAGGCGCACGAGCTCGCGAGGCTGCTGGAGTCGGTGCCCTCCAAGGTGAACCTGATCCCGTTCAACGCCTTTCCCGATTCGGGCTTCGCGCGCACCGACATGGCGCGCGTGCGCCGCTTCCAGCAGATCCTCCTCGACGCGGGCTACATCGCGACGGTGCGCAAGACGCGCGGCGACGACATCGACGCCGCATGCGGCCAGCTCGCCGGGCAGGTGGTGAACCGAATGAAGAAGAAGTACGTCCGCATTCAATCGCAGCCGGGACACTGATGCGCATCCTCCTCGCCCTTTGCCTCGCATCCATCGCCGCGGCCTGCTCGTCGCAAAGCACCGTCGAGAGCCGGCCCGTCACCGAAAACACCACGATGGCGAGCGGGCATCGCCGCGCCGAGGTGCACACCGGCCTCGCGGGCGAGTATTTCGCACGCGGCAACTACGCGGTGGCGTTGAACGAGACGCGTGGCGCGATCGCGGACGACCCCGGCTACTTTCCCGCCTACAACATGCAGGGCCTCGTGTACATGGAGCTGCGCGAGGAAGGCCCGGCGCGCGAGGCCTTCCAGAAGGCGCTCTCGATCTCGCCCAACAATCCGGAAGTTCTGAACAACTACGGATGGTTCATGTGCCTTCGCAACGAAGGACCGAAGGGCCTCGAGCTCATCCAGCGCGCCATGGCCGACCCGCTCTATCCCACGCCGGAGAAGGCCTACCTCTCGGCGGGCCTGTGCCTGCGGCGCATGGGGCGCATGGACGAGGCCGAGATGAACCTGCGCCGCGCGATCCTCATCCGCCCCGACCTGATCGGCGCGCTCTACAACCTCGCCGCGCTCGTGTTCGACCACGGCGACCCGAAGGAAGCGGAGAACTACCTGAACCGCTACATGCGCCTCACGGCCCAGCCCAACGCCGACGCGCTCCTCCTCGGCGTGAGGATCGCGCGCGCGAACCAGGACCCCGCGGCCGAGCAGAGCTACCTGCTTCAGCTGCGGCGCAGATACCCCGACAACCCCGAGCTGCTGAAGCTCGAAAAGGGCCACTGAGGACGGTGGAACCAGAAGCCGACAACGAGGGCGCCCTGGCGCCCCGCACGCTCGGCCAGACGCTCGCTGCCGAGCGCGAGCGCCAGGGCCTGTCGCGCGCGGACGCCGCGCAGCGCCTGCACATGAGCGCCTACCAGATCGAGGCGCTCGAGACGGGCGACTACACGCGCCTGCCCAAGGGCACGTTCCTGCGCGGCTTCGTGCGCAACTACGCGAAGGTGCTGGGGCTTCCCGCCGACTCGGTGATGCCGCTCCTGGTCGAGAACGCACCGGTGCACGGGCGCCCGGGAATCGTGGTGCCCACCCAGAACATCCGCTTCGACCCGCTGCACGAGCGCCTGCAGAGCCCGTACGTGAAGGCGGCGACGATCGCCTTCGTGGTCGTGGCCGTGGCACTCGCCGCGATGTACTGGTGGCTCTTCATCCGCCCCGCGCCGCCCGCGGGCGTCGCGCACAAGCCGGTGCAGACCCCGCGCGTTGCCGCGGTCGCCATTCCCGAGACCGCGCCCGCCATCGCGCCCATGGCTTCCGCGCCGCAGCCCACACCCGCGCCCCTCGCCGTGACACCGCCGCCTGCGCCTGCCAAGGCGGCCTCCGTGCCGCCCAAGCCTGCCAGCGCGCCACCCAAGGCGGCCCCCGCACCGGCCACCGACACAAAGGCCGCCGCCACGCCGCCGCAGACGCTCGTGGCGGGCGAGGGCCCCGCGCACCTCAAGTTTCGCTTCCACGGCGATTCGTGGGTGGAAATCCGCGACAGCCGCGGCAAGGTCATCCTCTCGAAACTGAATCCCGCCGGCAGCGAAGCCGAAGTGGCCGGCCAGCCTCCCCTGAAAGTGATCGTCGGCAACGCTCCCGAGGTCCAGCTCTACTACAACGACCGGGAGTTCGACCTCGAGTCCCACACCAACGTCGCCGTCGCGCGCTTCACCGTCGAGTAATCCATGCCAGAACGCCGCATCTCGCGAGCCGTGAGGGTCGCGGACAAGACCATCGGGGGCTCCGCTCCCATCCTCGTCCAGTCGATGACCAACACCGACACCGAGGACGCGCGCGCCACGGCGCAGCAGGTCGCGGCGCTCGCGCGCGCGGGCTCCGAGATCGTGCGCATCACGGTGAACACCGTCGAGGCGGCGCGCCAGGTGCCGGAGATCCGCAACCAGCTGGAGAAGATGGGCGTGGCCGTGCCGCTCGTGGGCGACTTCCACTTCAACGGGCACAAGCTCCTCACGCAGGTTCCCGAGTGCGCGGCGGTGCTCGACAAGTACCGCATCAACCCGGGCAACGTGGGCCACGGCTCGAAGCGCGACGACCAGTTCTCGACCATGGTCGAGAAGGCCATCGAGCACTCGAAGCCCGTGCGCATCGGCGTGAACTGGGGCTCGCTCGACCCGGAGCTCCTCGCGCGGATGATGGACGAGAACCACAAGCTCGCGAAGCCGATGCAGGCCGACGAGGTGATGCGCGAGGCGCTCATCGTCTCGGCGCTGGAGAGCGCGCGCTTCGCCGAGGACATCGGCCTTGGCGCCGACCGCATCGTGATCTCCTGCAAGGTCTCGGCGGTGCAGGACCTGATCGGCGTCTACCGCAGCCTCGCCGCGCGCTGCGACTACGCGCTGCACCTGGGGCTCACCGAGGCGGGCATGGGCTCCAAGGGCATCGTCGCCTCCACGGCGGCCATGGGCGTGCTGCTCCAGGAAGGCATCGGCGACACGATCCGCGTCTCGCTCACGCCCGAGCCCAACGGGGACCGCACCCGCGAGGTGATCGTCGCGCAGGAGATCCTCCAGACCATGGGGTTTCGCTCCTTCACGCCGATGGTCTCCGCGTGCCCGGGCTGCGGGCGCACCACGAGCACCTTCTTCCAGGAGCTCGCCGACAGGATCCAGGGGTACCTTCGCGCGCAGATGCCCGTGTGGCGAGCCCGATACCCGGGCGTCGAGGACATGCACGTGGCGGTCATGGGTTGCGTCGTGAACGGCCCGGGGGAGTCGAAGCTCGCGAACATCGGGATCTCGCTGCCGGGCTCGGGTGAAAACCCCGTGGCCCCCGTCTACGTCGACGGCGAGAAGACCGTGACGCTCAAGGGCGATCGCATCGCCGAAGAGTTCCAGGCCATCGTCGACGAATACGTTCGCGCCCACTATTCGGGCGGCGCCTTGCCTCCTGCGTCCCACGTCTCGCGCCTGAAATCCATCCCGATTCGATCGTCATGACCCCGAAAATCCAATCCATCCGCGGCATGGAGGACGTGCTGCCGGATCGCTCGCCGCTTTGGCAGAGGTTCGAGGACGCCGTGCGCGAGGTCTTCGAGCGCTACGGGTACCGCAACATCCGCACGCCGATCCTCGAGCCCACGCCGCTATTCGTGCGCGGGATCGGGGAGGCCACGGACATCGTCGAGAAGGAGATGTACGTCTTCAACGACAAGAACGCGGAGAGCGTGGCGCTGCGCCCGGAGGCCACGGCGGGCATCGTGCGCTCGGCGATCGAGCACAGCTTCCTCTACAACGGGCCGATGCGCGTCTGGACCGTGGGGCCGATGTTCCGCTACGAGCGCCCGCAGAAGGGGCGGCAACGCGAGTTCCACCAGTTCGACGTGGAAGCGCTGGGCTTCGAGGGCCCGGACGTCGATGCCGAGCAGGTGGTGATGCTCGCCCGCCTGTGGAAGAGCCTCGGCCTGAAGAACGTCGAGCTGCACGTGAATTCCATCGGGGATGCCGCCGACCGCAAGGCGCACCGCGAGAAGCTCGTGGCCTACTTCGGCAAGCACGCGGCGCTCCTCGACGCGGACTCGCAGCGCCGGCTCGCGACCAACCCGCTTCGCATCCTCGACTCGAAGAACCCCGCGATGCAGGAGATGATCGAGGGCGCTCCGCGCCTGATCGACCACCTGGGCGATGCGCCGGGAGAGCATTTCGAGGCGTTGAAGGACCTCCTCGAGCGCGCGGGCGTGGCCTTCACCGTGAATCCCCGGCTCGTGCGCGGCCTGGACTACTACAATCGCACCGTGTTCGAGTTCGTCTCGTCCGACAGCGGGGCGCAGTCGACCCTCGCCGGGGGCGGGCGCTACGACGGCCTCTTCGAGCAGCTCGGCGGCAAGGCCACGCCCGCCTGCGGCTTCGGGATGGGCATCGAGCGGGCGCTCCTCGCCCTCGAGGCGAACGGCTTCGAAGCGCGCCACGAGCCCGACGCCTTCGTGGTGCATGCGGGCGAGGCCGCCGAGCTGCAAGCCTGGCGGGTGGCCGAGCGCCTTCGCGATGCGGGCCTCGCGGTGGTGCTGGGGCCGGGCGGCAATTTCGGCAAGCAGATGAAAAAGGCCGATGCGAGCGGCGCACGATTTGCCGTCATCATCGGCGAAAGCGAGGCGGGCTCGGGACGGGTCACGCTGAAGAACCTTCGCGCGGGCGACCAGGACACGGTCGAGGTCGAGCGCGCGATCCAACTACTGGGATAGAGAGAAGCGAATGTCCGGATCGTACGATTTCGAAGAGCAGGAACGCATCGCGGAGCTGCGCGCGTGGTGGGAAGACAACCGCTGGTTCGTGATCGCCGCCGCCACCGCGGCCGTGCTCGCGTTCATCGGCTACCGCGGCTACGCGTGGTGGCACCACAAGGCGCTCGAGGATGCCGCCAACGCCTACCAGCCGGTGGCCGACGCCATGACCGCGGGCGACAAGAAGAAGGCGGACGACGCCGCGCGCGCCTTCATCGAGAAGCACCCGGGCTCGTTCTACGCATCGCAGTCCGCGCTCATGCTCGCCAAGGACGCCTTCGACGCGGGGCAGCTCGACGAATCGAGGAAGCAGCTCGAATGGGTGCTCGCCCACGGCGCCGACGTGCACAAGGGCATCGCGCGGGCGCGGCTCGCCTCCGTGCTCCTCGACCAGAAGAAATACGACGAGGCGCTGAAGACGCTCGACGGCAACAAGGACGAGGCCTACACGCCGATGCTCGCGGACCTGAAGGGCGACATCATGCTCGCGCAGAACCGCATGGACGAGGCGCGCGCCGCCTACAAGGCCGCGATCGACAAGTCCGACGCGCACAACCCCGTGAAGCAGATCGCGCAGACGAAGCTGAACGCGCTCGGAGGCTCGCAATGAGGCTTGCCCGCATCGCGCTCGCCGGCGCCGCGCTGGTTCTCGCGGGCTGCAGCACCTGGTGGAATCCCCTGGTGACGGTGGGGCTCATGAACGAGCCGCCCAACAAGCCCACGCCGCTCGCGCCCATCAACGCGCAGGTCACCCCGCGCGCCGCATGGACCACGAAGGTGGGCAAGTCGTACGGGTTCGATTTCCGGCCCTCCTATTCGGGCGGGCGCATCTGGGTCGCCTCGGGCGACGGAACGCTCTCCGCGCTCGAGGAGGATTCGGGGCGCGTGGCCGAGAAGATCGACGCGAAGAAGAAGCTCTCGGGCGGCATCGAGGTGGGCGACGGCATGGCGGTGGTCGGCACGATGAAGGGCGAGGTGCTCGCCTTCGACATCGGCGACGGCAAGAAGCGCTGGGAGTCTTCGGTGGGCGGGGAAGTGATCGCGCCCGCGGCGATCTCGAACAAGATGGTCGTGGTGCGCACCGCCGACGGGCGCATCCTGGGGCTGAACGCCGACGACGGCAAGCGCAAGTGGATCTTCCAGCGCGCCGCGCCCTCGCTCCTGCTGCGAAGCGACGCCGGCGTGCTCGCCATCGGCAAGGACGTGGTCGCGGGCTACGCCAACGGCAAGCTCATCGCGCTCGACATCGACGACGGAAAGCAGACCTGGGAGGTGACCGTGTCGCTTCCCCGGGGCGCCACGGAGCTCGAGCGCATCGCCGACATCGCGGGGCTTCCGGTCGTGGACGGCGGCAACGTCTGCGCCGGTGCCTACCAGGGCAAGGTCGCGTGCTTCGAGATCCAGTCGCGCAACATGCTCTGGTCGCGCGACCTCTCGACCTCGCGCTCGGTCGCCGTGGACAAGAAGAACGTCTACGTGGTGGACGACACGAGCGCGGTGCAGGCGCTCGACAAGGCGGCGGGCGCGAGCGTCTGGAAGCAGGACAAGCTCGTGAACCGCAGGCTCACCCCGCCCGTGCTCCTCGACGGGCGCATCGTCGTGGGGGACCTCCAGGGCTTCCTGCACGTGATCTCGCCGGAGAACGGCGAGATCATCGGACGCATGCCCACCGACGGCACGGCGGTGAAGTCCATCCTCCCCATCGCCGGCGGCCTCATCGTCCAGACCGACGGCGGCTCCGTGGTCATGGTGCGGATCTAAGGGCAAAAGGCTGAAAACGCAGATGCGTCCATTGCCTTAGCACGATAGAAGTGAAACCCACGGTAGTCATCGTCGGCCGGCCGAACGTCGGCAAGTCGACCCTCTTCAACCGCCTCACGCGCTCGCGGGACGCGCTGGTGGCCGACTTGCCGGGGCTCACCCGCGACCGGCACTACGGGCAGGGGCGGGTGGGCGAGAAGCCCTTCATCGTCGTGGATACCGGCGGCTTCGAGCCGGTGAATGCCGAGGGCATCTACTCCGAGATGGCGCGCCAGGCGCGCGAGGCGATCGCGGAAGCCGACATCGTGCTCTTCGTGACCGACGCGCGCGCGGGCCTCTCGCCCCAGGACAAGCGCATCGCCCAGCAGCTGCGCGAGAGCTCCTCGCCCGTGATGCTCGTGGTCAACAAGACCGAGGGCATGCGCCTGGAAGTGGTCACCGCGGAATTCCACGAGCTCGCCCTGGGACATCCATTTCCCATCTCCGCCGAGCACGGCGAGGGGGTGCGCG
>DATBEA010000056.1:0-2557 GCA_036276215.1 Usitatibacter sp. | reverse complement strand
CGGCGACTACCTCGCCATCGTGACCCTGGGCTTCGGCGAGATCGTGCGCATCTTCCTCAACAACCTCTCGGAGCCGTTCAACCTCACCAACGGCCCGAAGGGCCTCACGACCATCGACCCGATCAAGGTGGCGGGCATCGACTTCGCCAACACCTCGCGCATCGGCGAGCTCGCGTTCTCGGGAACGATCAAGTACTACTATTTCCTGCTCGCGATCCTCGTGATCGTGATCGTGGTGAACCTGCGCCTGCAGGATTCGCGCATCGGCCGCGCGTGGGAGGCGATCCGCGAGGACGAGCTCGCCGCCCGCGCCATGGGCATCAACACGCGCAACATGAAGCTGCTCGCCTTCGCGATGGGGGCGTCCTTCGGCGGCGTGGCGGGCGGCATGTTCTCCGCGATCCAGGCCTTCATCAGCCCCGAGAGCTTCATCCTCACCGAGAGCGTGATGGTGCTCTCGATGGTGGTGCTGGGCGGGATGGGCAACATCTGGGGCGTGATCCTGGGCGCCATCCTCCTCTCCTTCGTGCCGGAGATCCTGCGCTACACCGTGGAGCCCCTGCAGCGCCTCGCCTTCGGCCGCTCGCTGATCGACCCGGAGGTGATCCGCATGCTCCTCTTCGGGCTCGCGATGGTGGTGATGATGCTCTTCCGTCCCGCGGGATTGCTGCCCTCGGCGGTGAGGAAGCGCGAGCTCGCGGTGCCCAAGGATGAGTAGCGCCGCCCTCGCCGCCTCCGGTGCGGTCCTCGAGGTCGATGCGGTCTCCAAGCGCTTCGGCGGGCTGGTGGCGCTCTCCGAAGTCTCCTTCGCGATCAGCGCGGGCGAGATCTACGGCCTGATCGGGCCCAACGGCGCCGGCAAGACCACGCTCTTCAACGTGCTCACCGGCATCTATCCGTGCGATGGCGGCACGATCCGCTTCGGCGGCAAGGCGCTGGAGAGGATCACGCCCGACCGCATCGCGAAGCTCGGGATCGCGCGCACCTTCCAGAACATCCGCCTCTTCCAGAACCTCTCGGCGCTCGAGAACGTGATGATCGGCCGCCACGTGCGCACGCGCGCCGGCGTCTTCGGCGCGATCCTGCGCGGCCCGGGCACGCGCGCCGAGGAAGCCGCGATCGAGAAGCGCGCCCACGAACTGCTGGGCTACGTGGGGATCGCGCATCGCGGCAACGAGCTCGCCAAGCATCTCTCGTACGGCGACCAGCGGCGCCTGGAGATCGCGCGCGCGCTCGCCACCGACCCGAAGCTCCTCGCCCTCGACGAGCCGGCCGCGGGCATGAACGCTTCCGAGAAAGTCGACCTTCGCAAGCTCCTCGAGTCGATCCGCGGCGACGGGATCACGCTGCTGCTGATCGAGCACGACGTGCGCCTCGTGATGGGCCTGTGCGACCGCGTGCTGGTCCTGGACTACGGCCGGCGCATCGCCGAGGGACTGCCGCGGGACATCCAGAAGGACCCGAAGGTGATCGAGGCCTACCTCGGCGCGCCGCGCGAGGCGCCGCCGGCGTGAGCCTCATCGCGCTCGAAGGCCTTCAGGTCGCCTACGGCGGGATCCGCGCCGTGAAGGGAATCTCGCTCGAGGTGAACGCGGGCGAGCTGGTCTGCCTCATCGGCGCCAACGGCGCGGGCAAGACCACGACGCTTCGCGCCATCACGGGAATGCTGCACCCGGCCGGCGGGCGCATCGTGTACGAAGGCGCGGACATCGGCGGGCTCAAGACCCACGAGATCGCGCGCCGCGGGCTGGCGCTGGTCCCCGAGGGCCGCGGCGTCTTCGCGCAGCTCACCATCGAGGAGAACCTCGCCATGGGCGCCTACGCGCGAAGCGACAGGAAGGGCGTGGCCGCCGACGTGGAGCGCGCCTACGCCCTCTTCGCCCGCCTGAAGGAGCGGCGCCGCCAGACCGCCGGCACGCTCTCGGGCGGGGAGCAGCAGATGCTCGCGATCGCCCGCGCCCTCATGAGCCGCCCCAAGCTCCTCCTCCTGGACGAGCCCAGCATGGGCCTGGCGCCCCTCATGGTCGAGCGCATCTTCGAGGTGATCCGGGGCATCTCCGCGGAGGGGGTGACGCTCCTCCTGGTCGAGCAGAACGCCCGCCTCGCCCTCGAGGTGAGCCACCGCGCCTACGTCCTGGAAAGCGGCCTGGTCACCCTCTCCGGGGCCTCGGCCTCGCTCCTCACCGATCCGCGAATCCGCCAGGCGTACCTCGGCGAATAAACCCGCCGCAATTCACTACAATTGCAAGGTGCGCAGTGACGCGGCTCACAGACTAAGCCGGGAGAAGTGCGCAAAATAGCCCCTGCCTGGTGCCCCGGGCGGCGATGGAACCTGCGACCAAGAGACTTCCGGCCATGAACCGAACGACGCGCGGCGCCCTCCAGGCTGCGGCCGCCGGCATCCTGCTGGGTGCCCTCGCATTCCTTTTCGTGAAGACCGCCGGCATCGACTTCAAGAACGACGCCCAGGCGCTCTCCCTGCTGCGCGAGATGAAGGACCTGGACGGCCACTGGGACGACGAGATGCACCGCCAGGCCGACGACTTCGCCCCGCCCA
>DATBEA010000055.1:0-4566 GCA_036276215.1 Usitatibacter sp. | reverse complement strand
CGGGAAGAGGTCGAGGTAGAAGCCCGACAGGAACTTGCCGCTCTTCGCGTCGAGCACGTCGAAGTAGCGAACGTCCGGATGCCACGTGGGCACCTTCACCTCGCGGAACTCGAGCCCGTAGAGGCGCTGCGAGACGAGGAGCGTGTAGTCCACGGCCTTGTCCGTCGGGAAATACTTGCGAAGCTTTTCCTGGTCGATGTCGAAGCGCGCGCGGCGGATGCGCTCCTGGTAGTAGGACACGTCCCAGCGCTCGACCTTCGTATCGGCCACCGCGGTACCCAGGTCCTTCGCCTTCTCGGCGCGGATCTCCTCGATGTCCTTCTTCTCCAGCTCGGTCACCGCGCCCTTCACGTCGCCCAGGAACTTCATGACGGTCTGCGGGTTCTGGACCATCTTGCGGCGCAGCGCGTAGTCGGCGAACGACGGCAGGCCGTAGAGCGCCGCCAGCTCCTGGCGCAGCTTGAAGATCTCGTACATGCGGTCGAGGTTCGCCGCCCCGCCCTCGTTCAGCTTCGCCACGTAGTAGCGCTTGCGAGCCTCGCCCGACTTCGCGTTCTGGAGGAACGGGAAATACGACGGGTAGTCGAGCCCCAGCACGTAGTTGCCCTTGTCGTCGGGCTTGCGCGCCTTGAGGTACGACTCGGGCATGCCTTCCATTTCCTGCGCGGTGAACGTGACCCGGGTCTTGTCGTCGCGGATGGCGCGGTCGAAATCCTGGCGCAGCGCTTCCAGCCGGTCGAAGATCTCCTTGGCCCGCGCGCGCTTGTCCGGCGGCAAGGCCACGCCGCTGTCCTCGAAGCCCTCGATCAGGTCCTTCTTCATCTTGGCCTGGTGAGGATTCGCGGGCTGCACGGCGCTCACGCGCTTGTAGAGCTTCTCGTCCTGGAAGATCTCGGTCTGAAGCGCGGTATAGGCGGACAAGCAAGGCTCGGCGGCGTCGCGCGCGGCCTTGTCGGGATGCACGTTCGAGAGCAGGTACACGGTGTTGATCACGTCCTCGATCTCGATCGACAAACGGTTCCACTCGTCGAGGATCGTGCCCGGCCCGTTCTTCGCGTCCATGGCGGCGATGGCCTTGCGATGGCGCGCGAGGCCCTCGTCGCAGGCCTGCTTGATGCCGGCGGCGTCGTAGACGGTGAGGAGCGGGCGCTGCGGCGCGGCGGGAGGCGCGGCAACGGCGTTCAGCGCGGCAGCCGCCGCGGCGATGGCGAAATAGCGAAGCATGGAATTCTCCGGAAGGTCAGGAAGGCTGCGCGGCGAGCTCGTAGCCCTTGGGAATCGAGGAAAGCAGCTTGCGCGTGTACTCCTCGCGCGGGGCGCGGTAGATCTCGTCGGAGTCGGCGATCTCGACGATCACGCCCTCGTTCATGACCATGATGCGATCCGAGATGTATTTCACCACGGCGAGGTCGTGGGAGATGAAGATGTACGAGAGCCCGTACTCGTCCTGCAGGTCCTGGAGCAGGTTCAGCACCTGCGCCTGCACCGACACGTCGAGGGCGGAGACGCTCTCGTCGCAGATCAGCACGTCGGGCTTCATGGTGAGGCAGCGCGCGATGGCGATGCGCTGGCGCTGCCCTCCGGAGAACTCGTGGGGATACTTGTAGAACGAGGCTTCCGCCAGGCCCACGCGGCGCAGGAGCTGCAGCGCCATGTCCACGCGCTCGCGGTCGGTCGCGCCGATGGAGTGGATGGTCATCGGCTCGACCAGGATCTGGCCCACGGTCATGCGCGGGTTCAACGACGCATACGGGTTCTGGAAGATGATCTGGATGCGCCGCCGGTAGGCCATCATCTCGCGCTCGGAGAGCGAGAGGAGGTCGCGGCCCTCGAAGAGCACCTCGCCCGAGGTCGCGTCGTGCAGGCGCATGAGCGTGAGGCCCACGGTGGTCTTGCCCGAGCCCGACTCGCCCACGAGGCCCAGGGTCTTGCCCTTGGGAAGGGAGAAGCTCACGTCCTTCACCGCGGGGATGAGGCGCTTGCCGAAGAGGCCTTCCTTCAGCACGAAGGTCTTGTTCAGGCCCCTCACCTCGAGGATGATCGGGTCCGCGGGCGAGGTGCCGCGCTTCCTCTCCTCGAGGTGCGGCTTGCCGTCGCCCTTCATGAAGTCGTCGATCACGGGAAGCCTGCGCGGGCGCCGGTCCAGGCGCGGGCGGCACGCGAGCAGCGCCTTGGTGTACGGGTGCTGCGGGTGCTCGAAGATCGCCTTCACCGGGCCCTGCTCCTGGATCTCGCCGTTCTGCATCACGACCACCGAGTCGGCGATGTCGCCCACCACGCCCAGGTCGTGCGTGATGAAGAGCACGGACATGTGGTGGCTCTTCTGCAGCCCGGCGACGAGGTCGAGGATCTGCTTCTGGATCGTCACGTCGAGCGCCGTGGTGGGCTCGTCGGCGATGAGGAGCTTGGGCTCGCACGCGATCGCCATCGCGATCATCACGCGCTGCTGCTGGCCGCCCGACATCTCGTGGGGGAACGAATTCACGCGCAGCTGCGGGTTGGGAATGCCCACCTCGCCCAGGAGCTCGATCGTGCGCGCACGGGCCTGGCGCGTGCCCATGCCCATGTGCAGGCGCAGCACCTCGGCGATCTGCTCGCCCACCGGGAAGACGGGGTTCAGCGACGTCATCGGCTCCTGGAAGATCACCGAGATGTCCTTGCCGCGGATCGACTGCAGGTCCGATTGCGGCGCCTTCAGAAGGTCGCGGCCGCCATACATCACGCGGCTTTCGGGCGCGACGACGGCGTTGTCCGGCAGGAGGCCGATGAGCGACATGGCCGACACGCTCTTGCCGCTGCCCGATTCGCCCACCAGCGCCACGGTCGTGTTGAAGGGAATGTCGAAGGAGATCCCCTTCACGGCGCGGAAGGGCTCGCTCTTTCGCTCCAGGCGGAAGCGGATGTCGAGGTCGCGGACCTCGAGGACGTTGTTCCGGGCGATCGCGTCGGTCATTTGAGCTTGGGATCCAGCGCGTCGCGCAGGGAATCGGTGAGGAGCGAGAACGCGGTCACGAGGAGCGCCATCGAAGCGCCGGCGGCCACCAGCTGCCACCACTTGCCGATCACGAGCTCGTTCTGGGCTTCCGAGAGCATCGTGCCCCACGAGACCTGGTCCACGGGAACGCCGAAGCCCAGGAAGGACAGGATCACCTCGGCCTTGATGAAGCCCACGGTGAGCTGCGAGAGCTGCACCAGCGAGACGTGGCTCACGTTGGGCAGGATGTGGCGGAACATGCGCGACATGTTCGAGGCGCCGATCGCCTGCGCGGCCTTCACGTATTCGCGGTTGGAGTGCTTGATGTACTCGGCGCGGATCAAGCGGTAGATGCCCGTCCAGCCCGTGAGCGAGAGGATGAGCACGATGGGCACGATGCCCTTGCCGAATTTCCCCGAGGCCTGCGCCACCGCGGCGAAGGCGAGGATCAGGAGGATGTACGGGATCGAGGTGAAGATGTTGTAGAACCACTCGAGGAAGTCGTTGATCTTCCCGCCCCAGTAGCCCGCCTGGGCGCCGAGGAAGGTGCCGATGAACACCGCGAGCACCGCGGAGGCGAGGCCCACGAAGATCGAGATCTGCGCGCCCTTGACCGCTTTCTTCAATACGTCGCGGCCCCACTTGTCGCCGCCGAAGGGCAGCACCTCGGCGCGCTTCGTTTCGGTCACCGCGATCTTCGCGGCGCGCTCTTCCCACTCCTTGTAGCGCGGGGCGAGCGGGTCGATGTCGGAAAGGTCCACGGCCGGGGCCTTCGAGGCGTTGTCCTTGGCGGCCATGGACTTGGCTTCCAGGTTCTCGGCGCCCGCGAGGAACTCGGGGTTCGCGTAGGACACGCCCTTTTCCTTGTTCCAGTCGGACGCGATGAGGCCGAAGAAGGAGGCCGCCATCAGGAGCAGGAAGAACACCACGATCACGAGCGAGATCATGCCGACAGCGTCCTGGCGCAGGCGCCGCCAGGCGAGCGCCCAGAGGCCGGGCGACTCGTGGGCCACGGAGGCGGGAGGGTTGTCGAGGACCGCGCTCATTTGAACGAGACCCTCGGGTCGACGATCTTGTACATGACATCCACTCCCAGGTTGATGAGCATGGTGAGGATCGCGAGGTACACGGTCACCGCCTTGATGACCGGGAAGTCGCTGCGGTTCACCGCGGTGATGATCTCGCGCCCGAGGCCCGGGATCGAGAAGAAGACTTCCAGCAGGAACGAGCCCACGAAGATGCCCGGCAGCGCGATGCCCACGTTGGTGAGGATCGGGATCAACGCGTTCCTCATCACGTGCTTCAGCATCACCTTGCGCTCCGACACGCCCTTGGCGCGGGCGGTGCGCACGTAGTCCTGGTGGATCTCGTCGAGGAAGAAGGAGCGGTAGAGCCTCAGCTCGGGCGCGAGCCCCACGAACACCGCCAGCATGATCGGCAGCGGCGAGTACGTGAGGAGGTTCTTCCAGAAGCTCTCGCTCCAGCCCTGCACCGGGAACCATCCGAGGATGAACCCGAAGAGCCACTGGAACACGATGATGTACACGAGGAAGCTCACCGACATCACCACGGTGCAGACGATCATCACCGCG
>DATBEA010000054.1:0-4417 GCA_036276215.1 Usitatibacter sp. | reverse complement strand
CTTGCGCGATGGCGCGCTTCACCTTCGATGCCGGCACCATGACGCTCACCTTCTCGGTGGCCTGCGCGTTGCGGATGCGCGTCAGCATGTCGGCGATGGGATCACTCATGCTCATCTCGTGTCTCCTACCAGCTCGCCTTGATCATTCCGGGAATCTCGCCGCGCATGGCGATCTCGCGGATCTTGTTGCGCGCGAGGCCGAACTTGCGGAATGTGCCGCGCGGGCGGCCCGTGATCGCGCAGCGGTTGCGCAGGCGCACGGGCGAGGCGTTGCGGGGCAGCGCCTGCAGCTTCGAGCGCGCCTCCTCCTTCGCCTCGTCGGTGGCCTTGGAATCCTGGACGATCGACAGAAGCTGCTTGCGGCGCTCCGCGAACTTCTTCACGGTGGCGCGGCGTTTCGCCTCGCGGTTGATGACGGCAAGCTTGGCCATTAAGCCCTCTCAGTCCTGAAGGGAAACCGGAACGCTGCGAGGAGCGCCTTGGCTTCCTCGTCGGTCTTCGCGGTCGTGGTGATGGAGATGTTCAGGCCCCGGAGCGCGTCGATCTTGTCGTACTCGATCTCGGGGAAGATGATCTGTTCCTTGACGCCCATGTTGTAGTTGCCGCGCTGGTCGAAGGAGCGGCCCGACACGCCGCGGAAGTCGCGAACGCGCGGCAGCGCGATCGTGACCAGGCGGTCGAGGAACTCGTACATGCGCCGGTTGCGCAGCGTCACCATCACGCCCACCGGGTAGCCGTTGCGGATCTTGAAGGCCGCGATCGACTTCTTCGACTTCGTGACCACCGGCTTCTGGCCCGCGATCTTCTGCAGGTCGCCCGAGGCGTTCTCGAGGATCTTCTTGTCGGCCACGGCCTCGCCCACGCCCATGTTGAGCGTGATCTTGGACACGCGCGGCACCTGCATGCGCGTCTTGTAGCCGAACTGCTTCATGAGCGCCGGGACGATCGTGTCCTTGTAGACCACCGCGAGCCGCGGCGGCTGCGTGGGGGCGGCTTCCTTCTGGACGGGCTTCGCGGCCTTGTCGCCGCCGCCCTTGCCCTTGGCGTCCTTGGCGGGCTTGGCGTCCTTCGCGTGCGCGTCGTGCTTGCCCTGCGCGGGCTTGCCCGCCGCCTTGTCCTGCTTGCCGTCCTTCGGGCCCTTGCCCTTCGCGTCTTTGTCTTCTTTGGCCATGTCCTATCCTCAGACGTCCACGACTTCGCCGTTGGACTTGAAGAAGCGCACCTTGCGCGCCGGGTTCGTGCCCTGCGCCTCGAGGAACTTGAATCCCACGCGGTCGCCCTTGTCGGTGGCGGGGTTCAGCAGCATCACGTTGGAGATCGCGAGCGGCATTTCCTTCTCGATGATGCCGCCGGCCTGGCCCTTCACCGGGTTGGGCCGCTGGTGCTTCTTCACGCGGTTCACGCCCTCGACCAGCACCTTGCCGGACTCGAGCACGCGCAGCACCTGGCCGCGCTTGCCCTTCTCGCTTCCCGTGATGACGACGACGTTGTCGCCCTTGCGGATCTTCTGCATGCGTCGGCTCCTTACAGCACTTCAGGCGCGAGCGACACGATCTTCATGAAGCGCTCGGTGCGCAGCTCGCGCGTCACCGGCCCGAAGATGCGCGTGCCGATCGGCTCGAGCTTCGGATTGAGGAGCACCGCGGCGTTGGCGTCGAACTTGATCACCGAGCCGTCCGGGCGGCGAACGCCGTGCGCCGTGCGCACCACGACCGCGCTGTACACCTCGCCCTTCTTCACGCGCCCGCGCGGGGCCGCGCTCTTGATGCTCACCTTGATGATGTCCCCGATGCCCGCATAGCGGCGCTTGGAGCCGCCGAGCACCTTGATACACATCACGGAGCGCGCGCCGGTGTTGTCGGCGACGTCCAGGATCGATTGCATCTGAATCATGTTGTTCTATCTCCAACTTGACCAGCGGGAACGAGCCCGCGGGCAGTCTTGGATCCGTCTTCCGCCGACGCCGCTTCCCGAAGGGACGCGGAGTGCGGCTGGTCTTGGTTTCCCACGCGCTTGAAGCCGCGTGGAAGGGTCGAACAGCAACCGCTTGGGGCCCGGGCGTTTCGGTGCTGCTGGCTTCGGCTGGCGGCCGGGCTGCCCCCAGAACCTTCGAACATCCTTCGGTCCCGGGCTTGAAACTGGACTCCCTGCCCTGAAGCCCAAGGCGGGGAGCTGGCAAAGACCGCGATTATAGCACTTTCCGGGCCAATATGGCTACTCCCGGAATGGCTTTTGTCCTATTCCGGGCGAGCTCTCTCGGCGACCTTGGCGACCTTCCAGGCCTTGGTCTTGGAAATCGGGCGGCACTCCTCGATCACCACGCGATCGCCCATCTTCGCGTCGTTGCCGTCGTTGTGGGCGTGGTACTTCTTCGTGCGCTTCACCACCTTGCCGATGGTGGGGTGCATCATCTGGCGCTCGACCAGGACCGTCACGGTCTTGTCCATCTTGTCGCTCACCACGGTGCCGGTCAGCTGGCGCTGGCTCTTCGCGGGGGCCTTGGCGGCCTCTGCCTTGGGCGCGGGGCTCATTTCGCCGCTCCTTTCGTCGCTTTCTTCTCGGTGAGGAATGTGTGCACGCGGGCGATCTGCCGGCGCACGCGCTCGATCTCGCTGTTCTTGGTGAGACTCTGGGTGGCCATCTGCATGCGCAGGCCGAATTGCGCCCGGCGAAGCTGCAACAGCTCCTTCTCCAGTTCCTCGGCGCTCCGGGAGCGCAGGTCGTCGTTCTTGCTCATTTCCTTGTCTCCTTAGCCGAGCGCGCGTTGCACGAACGTCGTGCGGATCGGCAGCTTCGCCGCGGCGAGCGCGAAGGCTTCGCGCGCCGTGGCTTCCTCGACGCCATCCATCTCGTAGAGCACCTTGCCCGGCACGATCTCGGCCACGAAGTACTCGGGCGAGCCCTTGCCGTTGCCCATGCGGACCTCGGCGGGCTTCTTGGAGATCGGCTTGTCCGGGAAGATGCGGATCCAGACGCGGCCGCCGCGCTTGATGTGGCGCGTCATGGCGCGCCGCGCGGCCTCGATCTGGCGCGCCGTGAGGCGCCCGCGGCCGATGGCCTTGAGGCCGTATTCGCCGAAGGAGACCTTGGCGCCGCGCGTGGCCACGCCCTTGTTGCGGCCCTTCTGCTCCTTGCGGTACTTCCTTCTAGCTGGCTGCAGCATTTCTCACTCCCGGTTTGCGTGCGGGCTTGCGTTCGCGCGGGGCCTCTTCCGGCGGCGGGGTCGCGGGCTGCTCGCCCTTGCCCAGCACCTCGCCCTTGAAGACCAGCACTTGCACGCCGATGGTGCCGTACGTGGTGCGCGCCTCGGAGAATCCGTACTCGATGTCGGCGCGCAGCGTATGCAGCGGCACGCGGCCCTCGCGGTACCACTCGGTGCGCGCGATCTCGGCGCCGTTCAGGCGTCCCGCGCTCGTGATCTTGATGCCCTGCGCGCCCAGGCGCATGGCGTTCTGCATGGCGCGCTTCATGGCGCGGCGGAACATCACGCGCTTCTCGAGCTGGCTGGTGATGGAGTCGGCGATGAGCTGCGCGTCGAGCTCGGGCTTGCGAATCTCCTCGATGTTCACGTGGACCGGCACGCCCATGAGCTTCTGGAGCGCGTTGCGAAGGCCTTCGATGTCCTCGCCCTTCTTGCCGATCACCACACCCGGGCGCGCCGAGTAGATGGTCACGCGCGCGTTCTTCGACGGGCGCTCGATCACGACGCGGCCCACGGCGGCGTGCGAGAGCTTCTTCCTCAGGTACTCGCGGACCTTCTGGTCCTCGAGGAGCATCCCCGGGAAGTTCTTGCTGTTCGCGAACCACTTGGAGCCCCAGTTGCGGTTCACCGAGAGGCGAAACCCGATCGGGTTGATCTTCTGTCCCATGGCTAGTCCTTTTTCCCGTCGCCGACGGTGAGGAACACGTGGCAGGTGGGCTTCACGATGCGGTTGCCGCGGCCCTTGGCGCGCGCCTGGAAGCGCTTCAGCACGGGTCCCTTCTCCACGCAGATGCTGGTGATCTTCAGCTCGTCGATGTCCGCGCCGTTGTTGTGCTCGGCGTTCGCGATCGCGCTCTCCAGCACCTTCTTGATGATCTTCGCGCCCTTCTTCGGCGTGAAGGTGAGGATGTTGAGCGCGTTGCCGATCGGCTGGCCTCGCACGAGGTCGGCCACGAGGCGGCCCTTCTGGGCCGAGAGCCTCACGCCGTAGAGCTTGGCATTCACGTTCATCGCGTCTCCTTACTTCTTCGCCGCGGCGGCAGGCGCTGCGCCCGCGGCCGGTGCCTGGACCTTCTTGTCGGCCGAGTGGCCCTTGAAGGTGCGGGTGAGCGCGAATTCGCCGAGCTTGTGGCCCACCATGTTCTCGGTCACGTACACGGGGATGTGCTGCTTGCCGTTGTGGACGGCGATGGTGAGGCCGACGAAATCCGGAAT
>DATBEA010000053.1:0-2171 GCA_036276215.1 Usitatibacter sp. | reverse complement strand
GAAAAAGGGGTCTGACCCCTTTATTTTCTTAGGAAATCGAAGTCGACGCCTAGATCGGCTTGCGTGACGTGGTCGAGGAAAAGTTTCAAATAGCCGCGGGGCGCGGTGGGTGCCGAGTGCGGCTGGGCCGCGCGGCGCTTCGCGAGCTCGGCGTCGGGGACCAGCAGCGTGAGCTCACGGGCGGCGACGTCCAGGCGGATGCGATCGCCCGAGCGAACGTAGGCGAGCGGCCCGCCCATGGCGGATTCGGGCGTCACGTGCAGGACGATCGTGCCCGCGGCCGTGCCGCTCATGCGCCCATCGGAGATGCGCACCATGTCCTTCACGCCGGCGCGCGCGAGCTTCTTCGGGATGGGGAGATAGCCGGCTTCGGGCATTCCCGGCGCGCCCTTGGGCCCGATGCTTTTCAGCACCAGGATGTCATCGGCCTTCACGTCGAGGTCGTCGGAATCGATCCGGCGCGCGAGGTCCTCGGCGTTCTCGAAGACGACCGCGCGGCCCTCGTGCTTCATGAGCTTCGCGTCGGCGGCCGACTGCTTGATGATCGCCCCGCCCGGGGCGAGGTTGCCGCGCAGCACCGCGATCCCGCCCTGCGGATAGATCGGATTGGCGAAAGGCCGCACCACGTCCTGCGCGAAGCAGTGCGCCGCTTCCAGCTCCTCGCCCAGCGTGTGGCCCGTGACCGTCATCGCATCCAGGTGCAGGAGCGGCTTCAGCTCCCGCAGGAGCGTCGGCAATCCCCCTGCGCGATGGAGGTCCTCCATGTAGTGGCGCCCCGAGGGCTTGAGATCCACGAGCACCGGCGTCTCGCGCCCCATGGCATCGAGCCTCGCGAGATCCAAATGAATCCCGAGCCGCCCCGCGATCGCCGTCGTGTGGATCACGCCGTTGGTGGAGCCGCCGATCGCGAGCAGGACGCGCAGCGCGTTCTCGAAGGACTTCGCCGTGAGGATCTTGTCCGGCGTGAGCTTCGATTTCGCGATCGCCACCGCCGTCGCGCCCGAGCGCTCCGCGATGCGGATCCGGTCCGCGGTGACCGCCGGCGCCGAAGCGCTTCCCGGCAGCGCGATGCCCAACGCCTCGGCCACGCATGCCATGGTCGATGCCGTGCCCATCACCGAGCAGGTGCCGACGGATGCCACGAGCTTGTCGTTCACCCGCGTGATCTCGTCGGCGTCGATCTCCTCGGCGCGGTAGCGTCCCCAGTAGCGCCGGCAATCGGTGCACGCGCCCACGCGCTCGCCCGCGTGCGAGCCGGTGAGCATCGACCCCGTCACGAGCTGCACGCACGGGACGTTGGCCGAGGCGGCGCCCATCAGCTGCGCGGGCACCGTCTTGTCGCAGCCGCCGATCAGCACCACCGCATCCATGGGCTGCGCGCGGATCATCTCCTCGGTGTCCATGGACATGAGGTTGCGCAGGTACATCGAGGTCGGGTGCGCGAAGCTCTCGTGGATCGAGATCGTGGGGAAGTCCATGGGAAGGCCGCCCGCGAGCATCACGCCGCGCTTGATGGCCTCGACCAGCTGCGGCGCGTTGCCGTGGCACGGGTTGTAGCTGCTGGCGGTGTTCACGATGCCCACCACCGGGCGCGACAGCGCCTCGTCGGTGTAGCCCGCGCCCTTGATGAAGGCCTTCCTCAGGAAGAGGGAGAAATCGCGGTCGCCGTAGCTGGTGAGGCCCTTCTCGAGGCCCCGGTCCTTCTTGTCCTGCTCGCTCATCGCTCGCGGTGCGCTTCGATTACATGCAGCCCACCACTATACAAGGAGCGCGGTGCGGGTTGACCGGCGCTGTCCTGCGCTTCCACAATCGCCCCCATGGCGGCGCCTTCCTGGTTCCTCTTCGCGTTGATCCCGCTCGCGCTGTGGCGCATCTATGCGCGCATCCGGCGCAACATCGGACGCCAGCGCTCGCGCGCATGGCGGCATTGGTGCGGGGTGGTGGTCTTCCCGCTCATCGCCCTGATGCTCGCACGGGCCGCATTCAGCAGTGCGCTGGCGGAGGCCGCGCTCGGGTGCGGCTTCGCCGGCGGTGCGGTGCTCGCGATGCGGGCGCTCCAGCTCACGCGCTTCGAGCGCACCGCCGAAGGTTTCTTCTTCACGCCGAACGCGTACATCGGAGTGGGCCTTTCCCTGCTGCTCGCGAGCCGCGTGCTCTACCGCGTGGCGCAG
>DATBEA010000052.1:0-5369 GCA_036276215.1 Usitatibacter sp. | reverse complement strand
TAGATGCGCCAGATGCGCGCCGTGCGCTCGCTCGAGGCGCTGGCCGCCTGGGCGAAGTGTTTCTCGAAGGCAGCACTCCAGAAATCCAGCGTGCGCGCGTAGTGCGGCCGCAGGCATTCCACGTCGTGGATCTCGAGGTCCTGCTCGCTCATGTCGTGCACCGCGCGATGCAGGTGCGGCACCTCTCCCTTGGGAAACACGTAGCGGCCGATGAATTCCCCCGCCCCCAGCCCCACCGCGCGGTTGCGAACATCCGAGGACGTGATGCCGTGGTTGAGGAATAGGCCCGTCTCCCGGAGCAGGCGCCGGACCACGTTGAAGTACACGGGCAGGTTGCGCAGGCCCACGTGCTCGAACATCCCGACGCTCGCCACCTTGTCGAAGATGCCCTCGCCGGGCACGTCGCGGTAATCCTGCAGCAGGACGCGGCAACGGTCCTGGAGACCCGCCTCGCGGATGCGCTCCTGGGCGAGCCGGTGCTGGTTCTCGGAAAGCGTGATGCCGGTGGCCATGACGCCATAGTGGCGCACGGCGTGCATGACGAGCGCGCCCCACCCGCAGCCGATGTCCAGGAAACGCTCTCCGGGCTTCAGGCGCAGCTTCGTGCAGATATGGTCCAGCTTCTGGCGCTGGGCCTGCTCCAGGGTGTCCGTTTCCTCGTGGAAGTAAGCGCACGAATAGACCATGCGCGGGTCGAGCCAGAGCGCGTAGAACTCGTTGGAGACGTCGTAGTGGTGCTGGATGGCCTCGCGGTCGTCGTTCTTGGTGTGGCGCTCGTTCACGAGCCCGCGCGACTGGAAGAGCGGCCTGGGAATGGCCTTGGAGATCGCCTCGGCGCCGCGGATGGCGTCGCGCACGTCGCCCTCGATATCCACTTCGCCGTCGATGTACGCCTCGGCGAGGGTGAGGAGGGTCGGGCGCACCAGCGCGGAGGCCACGCGCGCATCCCGCAGAGTGACCGTGACCTTCGGCTTTTCCGCGAAGGCCACTTCGCGGCCGTCCCAGAGGACGAGCTTCACGGGCGCCTTTACGTTGCGCTTGAGGTGCGTGATGGCGTTGTCGAGCGGCTTTTCCCAGAACACGAATTCTCCCCATCCGCCGGAGCGGCGAGATTCAGATCGTGTGCGTGGGCCGCGAGGACTGCAGCGCTCCGGCGAGCAATCCTTCCACCTTCTTGCGCAGCTCACGCCCGGCTTCGCTGTCCTGGAGCTGGACGCCGATCCCCTGCGGGCGGTTGCCCGCGCCGTGCGGAGGGTTGATCCAGGCGACATTGCCCTGGAGCGGAATCTTGTTCGGATCGTCCAGCAACGACAGCAGGATGAGGATTTCCTCGCCCAGTGCGTGGGACCGGTTGCTTGGCAAGAAGATTCCGCCGCCGCGCAAAAGCGGCATCCACGCGGCATAAAGGGCCGCCTTGGACCGGATCGTCAGGGTGAAGACGCCGGGGCGCTGGACGTTGGCTTCGACCGCGGGCTCGCTCATGGCCTCGCCTGCATGATGGCGCGATTGTAGGCCATGAGCAGGTGCTCGGCCACCAGCCGGGGGTTGAGCGGATGGGAGGCGAGGCGGCGCGCCTCGAGGAGCTCGCGCTCGAGGGCGAGCAACGCATCCAGGTCGGCGCCGCGGGCTTTCGCCTGGAGCGCCTTCAGGTATTCGCCGTGATGGCGCGGGGTGCCCGCGAGGCGCACGCGCACCAGGTCGTGGATCCAGGTCTGCATCCAGAAAAGGAACCGGCCGAGCGCGCCTTTCTCCAGGGATGCGGCGAAGGCGGGCACGTCGCCCACGCCTCGCGAGAGCTCGTCCAGGATGCGCCGGCGAAGCTGGGCTTCCTCCGGCGTGGCGAGCCCCAGGGCGAGGAGCGGCGCCCCGCCCGCGGTCGCCAGGGCGGCTTCTGCGCCCTCCACACCCTGCTCGCGAAGCCACGCGAGGGCCTCCTCGCGCGGCGGGAGCGGGAGCGTGAGCGCCCGGCACCGGCTGCGAATGGTCGGGAGCAGGCGCGCGGGCTGGCCGCTCACGAGCACGATCACGGTGTGCGCGGGAGGCTCCTCCAGCGTCTTCAGGAGCGCGTTGGCCGCGGCGGGAAGCATGGTCTCGGCGGGATGGATCAGGAGCACCCGGTAGCCCGCGCGGTGCGTCGTGAGCGCGATGAAATCGGCTATGCCGCGGATCTGCTCGACCTTGATGAAGACGCTCTTCGCCTTCTCGGACTTCTGCGTGTCTTCGGCGCCCTCTTCCTCTTCCTGCGCGGCTTCCGGGACGATCTCGCGGAAGTCCGGATGGTTTCCCTGCGAGAACCAATGGCACGCGGCGCATTGGCCGCATGCGAGCCCGTCGCGCGGCGTCTCGCAGAGCGCGCCGGCGGCAAGCGCGCGGGCGAACTCCACCTTCCCGATGCCTTGCCGGCCCTGCACGAGCACCGCATGGGGCAGCCGCGCGCGATCGGCGAGCAGCTGCCGCAGCGCCTCGCGATGCCAGGGAAGCGGCGTCACGCGAAGGCTTGCGCGAAGGCCACTTCGAGCCGGTCGCGCACTTCCTGGGGGCTGCCGGAGGCGTCGATCACGTGGAAGCGGCGGGAATGCTCGCGGGCGCGCTCGAGGTACGCCTCGCGCACGCGTGCGAAGAACTCGGCCTGCTCGCGCTCGAAGCGGTCGGGATCGCGGCCCTGGGTGCGCTGCCGCGCGTGGGCCAGGGAAGGATCGAGGTCGAAGAGGAACGTGGCGTCGGGCTGCAGCCCCGGGTGCACGAGGCGCTCCAGGCTCACCACGAAGTCGCGCTTCAACCCGCGGCCGCCGCACTGGTAGGCGTAGGTCGCGTCGCTGAAGCGGTCGCAGACGACCCACTCGCCCGCCTCGAGCGCGGGACGGATCTTGCCCGCCACGTGCTCGGCGCGCGCGGCGAACATGACGAGCGCCTCCGCCTCGGGTCCCATGCCCGCGTGCAGCACGACCTCCCGAAGGCGCTCGCCCATGGGCGTGCCCCCGGGCTCGCGGGTGAGCAGCACCTTCGCTCCCCGCGCGCGCGCCTGCTCGCAGACGAACTCGAGGTGCGAGGACTTGCCCGCGCCGTCGATGCCTTCGAGGGTGATGAATTTTCCGCGAACAGCCGTTAAGGGGTCAGACCCCATTTCGTGAGCCGCATGGGGATTCAAGGGGTCAGACCCCTTGTCGTGGACCACTGTCGATGAATTTTGGTGTCGGTGCGCATGAAAGGGGGTCTGACCCCTATCTCCCCAGCTGGTATTTTGCCACCGCCCGATTGTGCTCCTCGAGCGAGCGGCTGAATTCGTGGCTGCCGTCGCCGCGCGCCACGAAGTAGAGGTAGTCCGTTGCGGCCGGATGCATCACCGCGTGGATCGCCGCGGCACCCGGCATCGCGATGGGCGTGGGCGGCAGGCCGTCTCGCGTGTACGTGTTCCACGGCGTGTCGGCGATGAGGTCGCGCTTGTGGATGTTGCCGTCGTAGCGCGCGCCCAGGCCGTAGATCACCGTGGGGTCGGTCTGCAGGCGCATGCCGCGCTTCAGCCGGTTCAGGAAAACCGACGCGACGATGGGGCGCTCCGCATCCTTCGCGGTCTCCTTCTCGACGATCGAGGCGAGGATGAGCGCCTCGTAGGGGCTCCCGAGGCTCACCGAGGGATCGCGCCCATCCCATGCATCGGCAAGGCGCTTCTTCATCACCGCATGCGCGTGCCTGAGCACCTCCAGGTCCGCCGTGCCCGGCGCGAAACGGTACGTGTCGGGGAAGAACCAGCCTTCGAGGGGCGTCGATTCGCCCACCAGCGGGCGGATCTCGGGCTCGGGCTTGCCCGCGAGCGTCTGCTTCACGCCCTGCTGCGCGGCGAGCTGTGCCAGCCACTGGCGCAGCGTCGTGCCCTCGACGAAGAGCATCTCCTCGAACACCACTTCGCCTCGCACCATCTTGCCGATGAGGTCGAGCGGCGTGGTCGGGCGATCGATCCGGTAGGTGCCCGCCTGGATTCGTCCCGCGCCCACGATGCGCCCGAGGATCCAGAGCGATTCGGGCTCCCCCACCACGCCCTCGGCGGAGAGCTGGCGGGCGACGGCCTTAAGGCCCGCTCCCGGGCGCACCGTGAAGTCGTACGGCGTGGCGGGAGTGCTCACGGGCGTGAACGCGAAATACAAGAGCCATGCCCCGGCGGCGGCCGCAAGGAGGAAAACCGACGCGAGGGCCTTGCGAATGGCGGCCTAGGGAGCCCGGCGGAACGCGAGCGTCCCGTTGGTGCCGCCGAACCCGAAGGAATTCGACAGAGCGACGTCGATCTTCATCTCGCGCGCCGTGTTGGGCACGTAATCGAGGTCGCAGGCCGGGTCGGGCGTGACGATGTTGATGGTGGGCGGCGAAACCTGGTGGAACACCGCGAGCGACGTGATCACCGCCTCCACGCCGCCCGCCGCGCCCAGGAGATGGCCGTGCATCGACTTGGTGGAGTTCACCGCGAGCTTGTAGGCGTGGTCGCCGAAGGCGGCCTTCATCGCGGCGGTCTCGTTGGAATCGCCGAGCGGGGTCGAGGTCCCGTGCGCGTTCACGTACTGCACGTCGGAGGGATTCACGCCCGCATTCTTCATCGCCGCCAGCATGGCGCGGCGCGGGCCGTCCATGTTGGGCGCGGTGATGTGGTTCGCGTCGCCGCTCATTCCCATGCCCGCCAGCTCGGCATAGATGCGTGCGCCGCGCTTCTTCGCGTGCTCGAGCTCCTCCAGGATGAGGATGCCCGCGCCCTCGCCCAGCACGAAGCCGTCGCGGTCCCTGTCGAACGGGCGCGAGGCCGTCGCGGGATCGTCGTTCCTCTCCGAGAGGGCCCTGCAGGCGCAGAAGCCGCCCACGCCGGACATGTTGATGCACGCCTCGGCGCCGCCCGCGATCATCACCTCGGCGTCGCCGTACTCGATCATGCGCCCGGCCTCCCCCACGCAGTGCGCGCTCGTCGTGCACGCCGAGACCATGGACACGTTGGGGCCCTTGGCCTTGAACTGGATCGAGATCATGCCCGCGACCATGTTGATGATCGTGCCGGGCACGAAGAAGGGCGACAGGCGCCGCGGCCCCTTGGCGATCATCTCGCGGATGTTGTCCTCGATCATCGGCAGGCCCCCGATGCCCGAGCCCACGTTCACGCCCACGCGTTCGGCGTTCGAGTCGTCGATCGTGAGCCCCGCGTCCTCGAGCGCGAGCCGGGTCGCCGCCAGGCCGAAGTGCACGAAGAGGTCGGAGCGGCGCGTCTCCTTGGGCGGCATCCAGTCCGAGGAGGTGAAGCCCTTCACCTCGGCCGCGAAGCGCGTGGTGAGCGCGGACGCGTCGAAGCGCGTGATGGGACCCACGCCGCTCACGCCCTTCAGGAGGTTGTCCCA
>DATBEA010000051.1:0-4597 GCA_036276215.1 Usitatibacter sp. | reverse complement strand
GAGGCCATTCCGGAGGCCGGCACGTCTCTGCTCATCTCCGAGCACCCGGTGGAGATCCTGCAGGTGCAGGACCGCATGGTGAAGGTGGTGAAGATCATGCCGCGGCGGGAGATGCCGCGGGCCGAGAAGGAAGCGGCCTAGCCGGGCAGGCGGTAACGCGCGACGAACCGCCGGTCGATCCGGTCCTTCCAGCGCCAGGCGAGCATCCCCTCGAAGGAAAGGTCGCCCCACACGCCCACCGCCCGCTTCCTGCCCGCGGACACGAGCGCGAGGAAGCGCGGGCTCGTCACGTGGCGCTCGAGGGGCGCGCCGGCGAGCGCCGCGCGAAGGTTCGCGGCGAGCCTGGGCGCGGCGCGCACGGCGAAGACGCCCGCCCGCGCCCGCGGATGCTGCTCCTGCGTCACGCAGTCGCCCGCGCCGAACACCTCGCGGAACGTCACCGACTGCAGGAAGTCGTTCACCAGCATGAAGCCCCGCTTGTCCGTGGCGAATCCGCAGTCGCGGATCCATTCGTGCGCCCCGGCGCCGGTCGCCCAGAAATTGGCGTCTGAGGCGAACTGGAGGCTGCTCTTCAGGCGCACGTAGCCCGCGCCGATCTCGGCCACCTCGCTCGAGACGTGCACGCCGATGTTGCGCGCGGCGAGCCTGCGCCGGAGCATCGTGCGCGCGCCTTCGTTGAACTCGGGAAGCGCCACGGGAGATTCCGTGAGGATGCGCACGTGGGGGCTCCCGGCCTTCATCTCGCGCCTGAGGCCGTGGTCCATGGCGAGCGCGAGCTCCACGCCCGCCGCGCCCGCGCCCACGATGGTGATCGCCTTCACGCGTCCGGCGAGCGCGCCGTCGCGCACGTCGGCCCAGCCGCGCACGAGTCCCTCGAGCGGGCGCATCACCACGGCGTGGCGATCCACGCCCTTGGCGTCGCCGATCACGGGGCACGCGCCCACGTCGAGCGAGAGCACGTCGTACGGCACCGCGCCCGCATCGCTGCAAAGGATTTCCCGCTCCACCGGCCGGACGGAGGACGCGGTCGTGAGAAGCAGCGTCGCCTTGGCGGCGCGCGTGAGCGCCGCGAGGTCCACCACCGCGTCGGCGAGCGCGTAATGGCCCGCGATCACCCCCGGCACCATCCCGGTGTAGAGCAGGCGTGGGTGCGGCGTGAGGAGCGTGATCTCCACCCCGGGTGCGGGCTCCAGCGCGAAGGACCGCAGCACCTCGATGTGCGCGTGGCCTCCGCCCACCAGCACGAGGCGCTTCACGGCTTGGCTCCGAGGTGGAAATCGCCGAACCATGCGGTGGCGCTCTCGCCGGTCTGGTCCGTGTCGTTGCCGGCGACGAGGCCGTTCACGTGAGGCACCGGGCCCTTCCAGTCCTTGAAGGCCGCGCGGAAATCGGCCTCGACGTCGCGGTGCTCCTCGACCCACTTGCCGGCATTGGCCGCGCCGCTCTGGAGCACCACCACGCGCACATGGTCGAAGTGCGGGCTCCAGAGCGACATTCCCTGCGGATGGCGGTTGTCCCACACGTAGCAGATCGCGGCCGACGGAACGAACCCGTAGAACGTCCGCGCGACGGCGAGCTTGGTGCGCGTGCCGAAGGAAAGGCGGTCCTCGGGGTACTCGAACGAGACGTACACGCGCGCGGCGAAGTCCTCGCCGTCCTTGCGCTCGAGGCGGGCGCCCTCGACGACGCGGTCGACTTTCCAGCGCCACGAGAGGATGGGCGTGCGTGCGGAGTCCGCCGTCATCGGGTAGGCGACGGAGCCGAACGCGTGGTCCGACTTGACCCGCAGCACGTGGGCGCCTTCGTCGGCGACGATGCGCACGTCGGAATGGTTGCCATAGGGGAGCGAGACACGGCTCCATCCCTTCGGAAGCGCGCTGCCCGCCGGTGCCGCCGAGAACGCGGAGATCGATATCGAGTCGGCGCCGAGCGCCGCCGTCGCAACGAGCCATGCGGCGGCCGCGAGCGCCCTCATGGATCCATTTCCAATGCGAGCCCCTCGCGGCGCATGCGCGCGTAGTCCTCGGGCCGGTCCACGTCCCAGAGCGGGTCGAGCTCCAGCCATCGCGCCCGCGCGTGCACGAGCCGCTCGCGCGTGGCTTGCATCACGCCCGAACCGCCCCACTCGATGCCGGCGAAGAGTCCCGGGATACCTTTCGAGAGGCCCACGAGCACGTAGCCGCCATCTTCGGCGGGGACGAAGACCGCGTCGTGACCGCGCAATTGCACGGCGGCGGCCCGCAGCGTCGCGGCGTCGAGCGCGGGGCAATCGGTGCCGATCACGATGATCGGCGAATGCCGCGCGATCGCATCGTCCGCGGCGTGCTCCATGCGCGCGCCCAGGTCATCGCCCGACTGCACCCGCAGCGCGACGCCGAAACGCCGCGCGCAGGACTCGAAGAACGGATGGCGCGCGTCGGGCGAGCACCAGAGCTCGACGGGTCCCACGCCGGCCTCGATGGCGGTGGCAACCGCCCGCAGCGCGAGCGCCGAAGCGAGCCGCGCGGCCCCCTCGGCGCCCAGCTCGGCGGCGAGCCGCGTCTTCACGCTCCCCGCGACCGGCGCCTTGGCGAAAGCGGCGACGCGCATCAGGCGGGATCGCGCCGGGCCTCGTAGGCCCGCGCCAGCGCACCCGGATCCGCACCGAGCGCGAAGGCGAGCCGAAGGCGCCACATGAGGAGCACGGTGCGCAAGGTGCCATGCCTCTCCCATCGCCGTCCCGAGGTCACCACGCGCTCGCGCAGGCACGCGGGCTTGCCCACGCGCTTCAACGCGCGCGAGATCGCGACGTCTTCCATGAGGGGAATCGCGGGAAATCCGCCTACGCCCTCGAAGGCGTCGCGGCGCACGAAGAGCGCCTGGTCGCCCGTGGCGATGCCCGTCGAGCGCGAGCGCAGGTTCATCATGAAGCCGACGACCGCGAGGAGCGCCCCCGGCCCGTCGATGGCGACGTCGAAGCGCCCCCACGCCTTGCCGCGCCCCACCGCGGCGCGGATCGCGTCGAGCGCATCGGAAGGAAGGCGCGTGTCGGCATGCAGGAAGAGGAGCACATCGCCGCCGGCGGCGCGGGCTCCCGCGTTCATCTGCGAGGCTCGCCCGCGGGGTGCCACGACCACGCGGCAGCCCTGCGCCGCCGCGATGCGCTCGGATCCGTCCCGGCTGCCCCCATCGGCCACGATCACCTCGGCGCCCGAAGCGCGAGCGCCGGCCAGCGCCTCGAGGGCCGCCCCGAGAACGGCCGCCTCGTCCAGCACCGGGATCACGATCGAGATGGAAAGGGCTTCGCCCACCCTCCAAGGATAAAGGAGTCGTGGGCCGGGGCTAACCCCGGGCGTCGTTGAGCGACCAGTCGTAGTCGAGGAACGTGATGTCCGCGCTGCCCGCGCGGATCGCGGCGCGGTCCTCGGGCTTGTCCGCCAGGAGGTCGGCGTACTTCGCGAAGGTCGCCTTGAGCGTCGTGAAGCCCTTGTTGCCCTTCTCGAAATCCTTGCCGTACCAGTCGAAGATCTTCGAGACCTCGAGCTTCTTCGTCTCGGGATTGAAGCGGTTTCGCGTGCGGTCGGACATGAAGCGGCGCATGGCGTCCTCGAGCTGGCTTTCGAGCTTGTCGGCCGTGAACGCCTCGTTGCGGATCATCGGGCAGCCGATGGAGGCGCACACCACGGCCACGTGCACCCGCGGCTCGTCGTACACGCCGGGCTTGCGAAGCGTCTCGTGCTCGACCGTGTCCAGGTTCGCGGGCTCGCCGAAGAGCGTGAAGAACTTGTCCTTCCAGGGATTGCCGAAGACGCTGCCGTAGTCGCGGATGGACTTGATGTCCGGGTAGCGCTTCAGGATCTTCTCGATCGTGAGCGCGTTGTAGTCGTTGATGAGGAAGGCCTCCTGCTGCGCCTTGGTCCACGCGTCGAACTCGGGCTTCGTGACCTTCGCGTAGTCGTCGAGCACGGCCTTCAGCGCCGCGCGGTCCTTCGCGAAGCCGGCGTAGTCCACGCGCGAGGCGTTGCCGTTCTGCACGTAGCGCACGTGCTTGTGCAGCAGGTCGTCCCAGGCCTTGTGGGCATGGTCGAAGGCGAAGGCCGAAACGCTCACGAGGAGCGCCGCGGCCGCCAATGCGATTCGCTGGATCATGTTCAGTCGTCTCCGTGGCTTTGCGCCGGCGCATAGGCGGGCGTCTTGTCGAATTTCGCGTTCCAGAGCTTCGCGATCACGTGGCCCAGGCCCGAGGCGCCGCGCGTCCATGCGGCGATGGCTCCCGCGAGCTCCACCTTGCCACGCGTCGCGTGCTGGCGCTTCCACACTCCGGCGGCGTACTTGTTGGCCTCCGAGAGCGTGGGATACGTGTGGATGGTGCCGAGGATCTTGTCCATGCCGAAGCCGTGGCGCATCGCCGCCACGTACTCGGCGAGGATGTCGCCCGCGTGCTCGCCGGCGATGGTCGCGCCCAGGATCCTGTCGGTGCCCGGCTTGGTGAGCACCTTCACGCAGCCCTCGGCCTCGCCGTCGGCGATGGCGCGGTCCAGGTCGTCGATGCCGTACACCGCGACCTCGTAGGGGATCTTCTTCTCCTTCGCTTGCGTCTCGTTCAGCCCCACGCGCG
>DATBEA010000050.1:0-2372 GCA_036276215.1 Usitatibacter sp. | reverse complement strand
AGATCTTCGGCGAGATCGCCAACCAGCCGCGCGGCCTGGTGCTCGTCACCGGCCCCACGGGCTCGGGCAAGTCCACCACGCTCGCGGCGATGGTGAACCACGTGAACGAGAACGAGTACGGCCACATCCTCACGGTCGAGGATCCGATCGAGTTCGTGCACGAGTCGAAGAAGTGCCTGATGAACCAGCGCGAGGTGGGCCCGCACACGCTGTCGTTCTCGAACGCGCTGAGGAGCGCCCTTCGCGAGGACCCGGACATCATCCTCGTGGGCGAGATGCGCGACCTGGAGACCATCCGCCTCGCGATGACCGCCGCGGAAACCGGCCACCTCGTGTTCGGCACGCTGCACACGTCCTCGGCCGCCAAGACCGTGGACCGGATCATCGACGTGTTCCCCGCGGCGGAGAAGGAGATGATCCGCGCGATGCTCTCCGAATCGCTGCGCGCGGTGATCTCCCAGACGCTCTGCAAGACCAAGGACGGCACCGGGCGGGTGGCGGCGCACGAGATCATGATCGGCACCCCCGCCATCCGAAACCTCATCCGCGAGGCGAAGGTGGCGCAGATGTACTCCGCGATCCAGACCGGCCAGGCGCTCGGCATGCAGACGCTCGACCAGAACCTTCTGGATCTCGTGAAGAGGAACCTCATCTCGATTCCCGAGGCGCGCAACAAGGCCGCGAACAAGGACACGTTCGTCGGCGGCTAACCTTTTCGAGGACTTCCCACCATGGAACGCGAACAGTCACTGAAATTCATGCACGACCTGCTGCGGGCGCTGATCGCCCGCAAGGGCTCGGACCTCTTCATCACCGCGGGCTTCCCGCCGGCGATGAAGGTGGACGGCAAGGTCACGCCCGTGTCGCAGCAGAGCCTCTCGCCCATGCACACGCAGGAGCTCGCCCGCTCGATCATGACCGACAAGCAGGCGGCCGAGTTCGAGGCGACCAACGAGTGCAACTTCGCCATCAGCCCGAGCGGCATCGGGCGCTTCCGGGTGAACGCCTTCGTCCAGCAGGGCCGCTCGGGCCTCGTGCTGCGCACGATCACCACGCAGATCCCGAAATTCGACGAGCTGGGCCTTCCCCACGTGCTGAAGGACGTGGCGATGACCAAGCGCGGCCTCGTGATCTTCGTGGGCGGCACGGGCTCGGGCAAGTCGACCTCCCTCGCCGCGATGATCGGCCACAGGAACGAGAACAGCTACGGCCACATCATCACCATCGAGGACCCGGTCGAGTACGTCCACGAGCACCGCAACTGCATCATCACGCAGCGCGAGGTGGGCGTGGATACCGACACCTGGTTCGCGGCGCTGAAGAACACGCTGCGCCAGGCGCCCGACGTGATCCTCATCGGCGAGATCCGCGAGCGCGAGACGATGGAGTACGGCATCGCCTTCGCCGAGACGGGCCACCTGTGCATGTCGACGCTGCACGCGAACTCGACCAACCAGGCGCTCGACCGGATCATCAACTTCTTCCCCGAGGAGCGCCGCCAGCAGCTGCTGATGGACCTGTCGCTGAACCTGAAGGCCATCATCTCGCAGCGCCTCGTGCCGAAGAAGGGCGCCAAGGGCCGCGCGGCCGCCATCGAGATCATGCTCAACTCGCCGCTCATGTCGGACCTGATCTTCAAGGGCGAGGTCCACGAGATGAAGGCGCTCATCTCGCGCTCGCGCGAGCTCGGCATGCAGACCTTCGACCAGGCGCTCTTCGACCTCTTCGAGGCCGACATGATCACCTTCGAGGACGCGCTGCGCAACGCCGACTCGGTGAACGACCTGAGGCTCAAGATCAAGCTCGAGAGCAAGAACGCCAAGAACCGCGACCTGGGCTCGGGGCTGGAGCACCTCGAGATCGTGAAATGACCGCGCGGTAGCAAATTTGAGTGAAAAAAAAGGCCCGCTTCGGCGGGCTTTTTTGATTCCTGCGGAATATTGCGCGCTGTAGGCGTCGTCCGACGCGAACATCAGAGCAATCCTAGGCGGCTTCCCTATCCGTCCGACTCACGCGCTTTGGCGGGAAATCCAATATGGACGAACGACAAAGGGAGACGGCCATGAAGAACCTGCTCGCAATCGGCCTCGCGTGCGTGCTGCCCGCAGGGCTCGCCGCCGAGGACGCCGGAAACAGCGAAGCGCCCCTGGGCACGATGATGGTCCTCGTGATCGAGGATGCGGCGCCCGCCAGGAACATCGCCTGCGGCCAGGACGCCGAATGCATGGCCTTCAACCGTGCTGTATTGACCGCCCGCACGCAGAAAGTTTCCGTGCTGCGCGAGCGCGGCCGCTGGATTTGATGCCAAAGGAGCCCTCATGAATACCGACCAGATCCACGGCCACCTGCGGGAAATGAAAGGCTGGGCCCTC
>DATBEA010000049.1:0-3387 GCA_036276215.1 Usitatibacter sp. | reverse complement strand
CCGCGGCTCGCTCGAGCGCGGCCGCGCGCGCTTCGGCGTGCGGGATGGCCGCGCCCTTCGCGGCCGCGAGCGCCGCCGCCGCCGTGGATGCATCGCCCTCTTCGACCGCGCCGATCGCCTTGCCGGTCGATGGATCTCGCGTCTCGCGTCTCGCGCCTCGTGCCTCGCGCCCTGCGATCAGCGGCGCGGCAAGGAGATCGCTTCGCCCCGCGAAGCTCTCGATCCGCGCGATGATCGGCACCGACACCGCCTCGTCCGCAAAGGCGAAGCCCGACGAGTTCGCACGGTCGCCGTAGAGCGCCGCCGGCAGCGGGATCTTCGGGTTCGCGGCCGGGCCCTGGGACGCGACGATCGCGAGCGGGTCGGCGATCACGTTCTCGACGGGGATCGACTCGTCGGCGATGCGGTTCACGAAGGACGTGTTGGCGCCATTCTCGAGGAGCCGGCGCACGAGGTACGGCAGGAGATCCTCGTGGCTTCCGACCGGCGCGTAGACGCGGCACGCATGGCCCGCGGCGACCACCTGGCCGTAGAGGTCCTCGCCCATGCCGTGCAGCCGCTGGAACTCGAAGGGTTGCCCCGCGGGCGTGCGCTCGAGGATGGTCGCGACGGTATGCGCGTTGTGGGTGGCGAACTGCGGATAGAACGCGTCGGGCGCGGCGATCATGCGCGCCGCGCACGCGAGGTAGGAGACGTCGGTGTTGGCCTTGCGCGTATAGACCGGGTAGCCCGCGAGCCCCTGCATCTGCGCGCGCTTGACCTCCGTGTCCCAGTAGGCGCCCTTCACCAGGCGCGCCATGATCCGCCGGCCGCGCGAGCGCGCGAGCGCCGCGAGCCAGTCCACCACGAAAGGCGCGCGCTTCTGGTACGCCTGCACCGCGAGGCCGAATCCCTCCCACCCCTCGAGCTCGGGAGAAGCGAAGACGCTCTCGAAGATCTCGAGCGAGAGGTCGAGCCGGTCCGCTTCCTCGGCGTCGAGGGTCACGCCGACGTCACCGCGCCGCGCGCGCAGCACCAGCGCCTTCACGCGCGGCGCGAGCTCGGCGCGCACTCGGTCGCGCTGCGCGTATTCGTAGCGCGGGTGCAGCGCCGAGAGCTTGATGGAGATGCCGGGATTGGCGAAGACGGCGCCCGGGGTGACGCTGGCCGCGATCTCATCGATCGCCTGCTCGTACGCCTTCATGTAGCGCCCGGCGTCGGCGGCGGTGAAAGCCGCCTCGCCAAGCATGTCGTAGGAGTGCCGGTACGCGGCGTCGTCTCCTTCACGGCTGCGAGCGAGCGCATCCCCGATGTTGCGCCCCATCACGAACTGCTCGGCCATGAGCTTCATGCCCTGGCGAAGCGCCATGCGCACCACCGGCTCTCCGGCGCGTGCCGCCAGGCGCGCAAGCCATGTGCCGGCGTTGCCGGCGCTCTGCGCATCGAGGCTCACCAGCTTCCCGGTGAGCATCATTCCCCAGGTGCCCGCGTTCACGAGGAGCGAGCGGTTGCGCCCGACATGGCGCTCCCAGTCGCCCTGGGAGAGCTTGTCGCGGATCAGCTTGTCGGCGGTGGCGGCGTCGGGAATGCGCAAGAGCGCCTCGGCCACGCACATGAGGAGCACGCCTTCCTGGGAAGAGAGGTCGTACTCGCGCAGGAAAGACTGCATGCCCGCGTTCACCTTCTGCCGTGCGCGGACGTTCCCGACCAGCTCGCGGGCGCGCGCCTGCACGCGAGCGGCCGCCTCGGGCGCGAGGCGCGCCTCGTCGCAAAGGCTGCGGACGGCTTCGGTTTCGTCGCGGAGGTAGGCCGCGCGAACGCGCGCGTGGAGGGAGGCTACCGGCAGGTCCATGAAGGCGGGAAGGGCGTCGCGCGCGGCCCCATGGCCGCGCATGGCGCCATTCTAGCCGCCCGGTTCAGGCCGCGGGCGGGGGTGCGGAATCGCCTTGCGAGTCCTGCTTCGCGATTTCCTTGCGCACTTCTTCCATGTCGAGCGACTTGGCCTTTGCGACCACCTGCTCGAGGGCGTTCTGGGGAAGCGCTCCGGGTTGCGAAAAAACAATGACCTGGTCGCGGAAGACCATGAGGGTCGGGATCGAGCGGATCTGGAATTGCGCGGCGATCTCCTGCTCGTCGTCGGTGTTCACCTTCGCGAACACCGCGTCCGGGTGGGCCTCGGCCACGCGCTCGAACACGGGCGCGAAACCGCGGCACGGGCCGCACCAGGGCGCCCAGTAGTCCACGATCACCGTCGGGTTCGACGTGATGACCTGCTCGAAATTCTCCTTGGTGAGCTCCAGCACTGCCATGGTCATGCCTCCATTCACGATTTTGACAGCATGACCGCGAGCGGTTCCTGCCGCCAATGAAAAATATCTATCCGGGCGATTGTTCCACGCAATGGTCAGTCCCGCACCCGGGGACGGATGGGAAGCTCGAGGCGCTCCGTGCGCCGGATCAGGGTGATCGCCGTGTCGCGGACGGCCTCGTGGCCGACCAGCAAGCGGTGCAGGTCGTCCACGCCGGCCACGGGCTCGCCGCCCAGGCCGATGATGAGGTCGCCTTCCTGCACGCCCGCCTCGTGGGCCGGCGCGCCCTTCTCGACTTGCACGGCGCGCACGCCGCTTTGCCGCGCGAGGTCGAAGTGGCGCACGTAGCGGCGCGAGATGGGCACGTTCTCGCCCGCCACGCCGATTCGCGCGCGCGGGACCCTGCCCTCGGTGATGAGCCAGCCGGCGATGAGCCGCGCGGTGTTGGCGCCGATCGCGAAGCAGATGCCCTGCGCGGGAAGGATCACGGCGGTGTTCACGCCGATCACTTCACCCCGCGAGCTCACCAGCGGCCCGCCGGAATTTCCGGGGTTGAGCGCGGCGTCCGTCTGGATCACGTCGTCGATGAGCCGGCCGGCCTGCGAGCGCATGGAGCGGCCGAGCGCGCTCACGATGCCGGAGGTCACGGTGTGCTGGAAGCCGTAGGGGCTGCCGATGGCGATCGCCACCTGCCCCACTTCCACCACGCCGGAAGCGCCCAGCGCGCACCAGTCGTCCACGGGCGCGTCGATGCGCAGCACGGCGAGGTCGGAGTCGGGATCGTCGCCCACCAGGCGCGCGGTCGTCTCGCGCCCGTCGGGCAGGCTCACTTCCAGCGCCGAGGCCTTCGAGGCCACGTGGCTGTTGGTGAGCACGTAGCCGTCGGGCGTGATCACGAAGCCGGAGCCCGAGCCGGCACGCGCGCCCTCGCGCTGCACGGCGATGTGGACCACGGCGGGGCGGATCTTGCGGACCGCGGCGGTGACCGCGGCGGAATAGGTATCGAGGAGGTCGGAGTCGCTCATCATGGCGAGATGGGGGAGATCCTTGCGATCTGCTAGCCCCCGTCCCGCCCGCCTCAATCGTCGAGCTGCCCCAT
>DATBEA010000048.1:0-4751 GCA_036276215.1 Usitatibacter sp. | reverse complement strand
GCCGAGAGCGTGACCGTGACCGCATTGGACCGCAACGGATCGCGCTTCACCCTGAACGCCTCGGGCATGCTGGCGACATGCATCCAGCACGAGTTGGACCACCTCCAGGGGAAGATCTTCATCGACTACCTGTCGGACCTGAAGCAGAACCGGGTCCGCGCGAAGATCAAGAAGCGCCAACGCAGGGCCGCCTGAATCCCCGCGGGCTGCCTTGCGCCTAGTCTTCGCAGGCACCCCGCCCTTCGCCGCCCGAGCGCTCGAAGCGCTGCTCGCCGCGGGCCACGAAATCACGCTCGTCCTCACCCGTCCCGACAAGCCCGCGGGCCGCGGCCTGCAGGTTGCCGCGAGCGCCGTCGGAGCGCTCGCCGCCGCACGGGGATTGCCTCTCTCGAAGCCGCGGTCCCTTCGCGATGCCCAGGCGCTGGAGCCCATCACGGCCGCCGGTCCCGACGCGATGGTCGTGGCCGCCTATGGGCTCATCCTTCCCCGCGAGGCGCTCGCAATCCCGGAGCAGGGCTGCGTCAACATCCACGCATCGCTCCTGCCGCGCTGGCGGGGCGCCGCACCCATCCAGCGCGCGATCCTCGCCGGCGATGCGCGCACCGGCATCTGCATCATGCGGATGGAAGAGGGCCTGGACACGGGCCCCGTGCTCCTCGAGAAGGACACGGCGATTGGCGCCCGCGAGGCCGCGGGCGCGCTCACCGAGCGGCTCGGTGAGCTGGGCGCCGAAGCGATCGTCGAAGCGCTGAGGCACCTTCCCACGCTGCGGGCGAGAGCGCAGGACGAAGCTCGCGCGACCTATGCCGCGAAGGTCGAGAAATCCGAGGCGCCGATCGATTGGCGGCGCACGGCCGAGGAGATCGACCGGCAGGTTCGCGCATTCGACCCGGCGCCGGGCGCAACGGCGCGTTTCGAGGGCGACACGCTCAAGATCTGGAGCGCGGAGCCCGTTACCGGTCGCGGGGTGCCCGGAACCGTGCTCGAGGCCTCCGAAGGACGGCTCGTCGTCGCCGCCGGGACCGGTGCGCTCGCCCTTGGGACGTTGCAACGCCCGGGCGGGAAACGACTTTCTGCGGCGGAATACCTTCGTGGCGCCCGTGTTCGGACGGGTGCCAGGCTCGAAACGGCAGGGTCGGCCGCGTAGGGTTTTCCGCCCGCGACGCCGGCTTTCACCTAACCTCTTGAAATATCAAACGAAAGCTTGAGAGGCGGGCCTTCGAGAAACTGGTATCACGGCCGGAAAAGTGGTAAATTGTCTCTTGCTTGCATCACTTGTATCGCCCGTACCACACTCTGGGTGCCGATGAGTCCTGCGCTTCCTTCGCTGCTTCGCTCGCGCGCCGTGTTTCACGGCGTGTGGCGTTGGGCTGCGCGCGCGCTCGTCGCACTCGGGCTGCTGCTCTCGCCGGCCCTCGCGCAGGCGGCCGACGGAATCAACGTGACCTCCGCGAACCTCGAGCAGGGCGAGGACGGCTGGCTGCTCTCGTCGGAATTCGAGATCAGCTTCAGCCCGAAGCTCGAGGAGGCCGTGAACCGCGGCGTGCCGCTCTACTTCGTGGTCGATTTCGAGGTGGCGCGCCCGCGCTGGTACTGGTTCGACGAGAAACCCATCCAGGTGAGCCTCACCTATAAGGTGAGCTACACGCCGCTGCTGCGCCAATACAGGCTCTCGGTCGGCAACGTGTCCCAGAACTTCACGACCTTCGAGGAAGTGACCCGCGTGCTGTCGCGATTGCGCGGCTTGCAGGTCGCCGGCCGAAACGCATTCACCAAAGGAGTCACGTACCAGGCGGGCATCCGCATGCGCCTGGATACAGCCCAGCTGCCCAAGCCATTCCAGCTCGACGCCTTCGCCTCGCGCGATTGGGCGCTCGCCTCGGATTGGTACCGCTGGGCCGTCGTCACTCCATGAAGTTCCTGGTCTTCCTGTGCATGGTCACCGGCGTCGCGCTGGTGTACCTGATGTCGGAAGCCTCCTCGAACAACGCGTTCTTCCAGACCAACTACGTGGCGCTCCTGTCGCTGGGCATCGGCCTCGCGACGGGCCTGGGCATCCTCATCGCCTACCAGATCCAGATGGTGCGCAAGAAGGTGCGCACGCGCGTCTTCGGCTCGACGCTCACCAAGCGGCTGATGATCTGGTTCGCCGTGATCGCCGTGATCCCGGGCGGCCTCATGTACGCGGTGTCCTTCCAGTTCCTGCAGCGCTCCATCGAATCGTGGTTCGACGTGCGCCTGGACGAGCCGCTCACGCGGGGCCTGTCGCTCGGCCAGCGCGTGCTGCAGAACTCGTTGAAGGAGCTGCAGCAGAAGGGCGAGGTCATGGCCCAATCGCTCGCCGCCACCCACGGCAACGAGGCGGCCACCCTGAACCGCCTGGCCGAGACCCACTCGGTGGACGAGGCGACGCTCTTCAACTCGCGCGGGCGCCCGATCGCCCAGGCGGGCGCCGAGCCCGTGACCCTGCTCCCGGAGCTGCCTTCGGCCGAGGTGATGCGCCAGGTGCGCGCCCAGCAGCGCTTCGCGAAGATCGAGCCCATCGGCGACAAGGGCCTGTACCTGCGCGTGATCATCCCGGTGAACGTCCTCACCATTGCCGACGACATCCGGGCGCTGCAGCTCGTGCAGCGCGTGCCGCCGGCGATCGCCGAGGACGCGCAGCTCGCGGAGAAGGGCTACACCGACTACAAGCAGCTGCTGCTGGCACGGGTGAACCTGAAGCGAATCTTCGGCCTCACCCTCACGCTCGCCTGGCTCCTCACGCTTTTCTCGGCGCTGGCGCTCGCGTTCGTGCTCTCCGAGCGCCTCGCCGCGCCGCTCTCCGCGCTCGCCGAGGCCACGCGGGCCATCGCCAAGGGCGACTATTCCAAGCTGAACCCCGTGAAGAGCCGCGACGAGTTCGGCATCCTCACCCAGTCGTTCAACACCATGACGCGCCAGATCGCCGACGCCACCGAGGCGATGGAGCGCAACCAGCAGCAGCTCGAGAACGCGCGCGCCTACCTCGAGAGCATCCTCTCGAACCTCACCACGGGCGTGCTCACGTTCGACGACCGCCTCTACGTGAAGACCATGAACGCGGCGGCCGGGGCGATCCTGGGCGTCGAGATGGGCGCGTTCCACGGCGTGAAGCTTCCCGACTGGCCGCGCCAGGTCCAGGCCCTCGCGCCCTTCGCCGAGATCGCGGTGCGCCAGTTCGCCGCCTCGGGCGCGAAGCAGTGGGAAGAGCAGATCGAGTTTCGCCGCGGCGACGGCCAGCGCACGCTCCTCATGCGCGGGACGCACCTGGGCGTGGGCGGCGAGGCCGGCTACGTGGTGGTGTTCGACGACGTGACCCATTTGATCCAGGCGCAGCGCGACGCGGCCTGGGGCGAGGTGGCCCGCCGGCTCGCGCACGAGATCAAGAACCCGCTCACTCCGATCCAGCTTTCGGCCGAGCGCCTGCAGCTGAAGCTGAAGGACAAGCTGCCCGAGGCCGAGGCGGACATCCTGCAGCGCGCGACGGGGACCATCGTCACGCACGTTGCCGCGCTGAAGGGCATGGTGGACGACTTCACCCAGTACGCCCACGCCTCGCGCATGAACGCGCGCGCGGTGAACCTGAACGACCTGGTGCGCGAGGTGCTGGTGCTCTACGAGGCCATGGGAGTGGCGATCGAGCCACGCCTGGGCGAGAACCTTCCCGCGATCCATGCCGACCCGGCGATGCTTCGCCAGGTCCTGCACAACCTTTTCCAGAACGCGATCGACGCCCTCACGGGGGTCGAGAACCCGCGCATCCTCGTGTCCACCACGCTGGGCACCTCGGGCGTGCTGCTTACCGTGCGCGACAACGGCACGGGCATCGCCGAGGGCGTGATGGGACGCATCTTCGAGCCGTACGTGACGACCAAGCCCAAGGGCACGGGCCTGGGGCTCGCCATCGTGAAGAAGATCGTGGACGAGCACCAGGGCCGCATCATGGTGGAGAATGTGAAGCCCCATGGCGCCAACGTGAGCATCGTGCTGCCGCCGAAGGCCGCTTAACCCCCGAATGTCCGCCAACCAGATCCTGGTCGTCGACGACGAAGTCGGCATCCGCGAGCTTCTCTTCGAGATCCTGCGCGACGAGGGCTATGGCGTGCGCCTGGCGGAAAACGCCCAGACCGCGCGCTCGGCCCGCAAGGAGATGCGCCCGGACCTGGTCCTCCTCGACATCTGGATGCCCGACACCGACGGCATCACCCTCCTCAAGGAATGGGCCGGCAGCGGGCTCCTCACCATGCCCGTGGTGATGATGTCGGGCCACGGCACCATCGATTCGGCGGTGGAAGCCACGCGCATCGGCGCGTTCGACTTCCTCGAGAAGCCCATCAGCCTGCCCAAGCTCCTCGCCACCGTCGGCAAGGCGCTCGCGGGCGGTCGCGTGCTGCCCAAGACGGGGCTCACGCTCGTGAACCTCGGGCGCGCGCGGGTGGTGCAGGAGCTTCGCCAGCGGCTGGACCAGGTGGGCCGGCTTCGCACGCAGGTCCTGCTCATCGGCGAGCAGGGCTGCGGCTTCGAGCTTTGCGCGCGCCACCTGCACCTTGCGAACACCCCGTGGGTCGCCCCCGAAGACACCGAGTGGCTCGCCAACAATCCCTTCGATCCGCTGAACGAGGCGCGCGAGGGCACGCTCTTCCTGCCCGAGGTCTCCAACCTCGGCAAGGCCGAGCAGAAGGGCCTCGCCCAGCTCTTGGGCAAGCTCGAGAAATTCAACGTGAGGCTGG
>DATBEA010000047.1:0-5011 GCA_036276215.1 Usitatibacter sp. | reverse complement strand
ATGACCGTGCGCGATAATGGCCGCGGCATCCCGACCGACATCCATGCCGAGGAAGGCATCTCCGCCGCCGAGGTCGTGCTGACGAAGCTGCATGCCGGCGGCAAGTTCAACCAGAACTCGTACAAGGTCTCCGGCGGCCTGCACGGCGTGGGCGTCTCGGTCGTGAACGCGCTCTCGGAGTGGCTGAAGCTGCGTATCTGGCGCGACGGCAAGGCGCACTTCCTGGAGTTCCACGACGGCGTGGCGGTGAAACCCATCGAGGAGACCGGGGAAACGGACCGGCGCGGCACCGAAGTCCACTTCCTCGCCTCGAAGGAAACCTTCAACCTCGTCGAGTTCCACTACGACATCCTCGCCAAGCGCCTTCGCGAGCTGTCGTTCCTGAACAACGGCTGCGCCATCGAGCTCATCGACCAGCGCACCGGCAAGAGCGAGAGCTTCGCCCACACCGGCGGCGTGAAGGGGTTCGTGGACTACATGAACCGCTCCAAGACGGTCCTGCACAACAACATCTTCTACGCGATCGGCGAGAAGGATGGCATCACGGTCGAGGTCGCGATGCAGTGGAACGACTCCTACGGCGAGTCGGTCCAGGTCTTCACGAACAACATCCCGCAGCGCGACGGCGGCACGCACCTCACGGGGCTGCGCAGCGCCATGACGCGCACCATCAACAACTACATCGAGAAGGAAGAGATCGCCAAGAAGGCGAAGGTCGAGACCACGGGCGACGACATGCGCGAGGGCCTCACCTGCGTGCTCTCGGTGAAGGTGCCCGAGCCCAAGTTCTCCTCGCAGACCAAGGACCGCCTCGTTTCCTCCGAGGTGCAGCCGGTGGTGTCGGAAGTGGTCGGCCAGAAGCTCGCGGAGTTCCTCATGGAAAAGCCCGCCGACGCGAAGATCATCTGCACCAAGATCGTGGAAGCGGCCCGCGCCCGCGAGGCGGCGCGCAAGGCGCGCGAGCTCACGCGCAGGAAAGGCGTGCTGGACGGCAGCGGCCTTCCGGGCAAGCTCGCCGATTGCCAGGAGCGCGATCCGTCCCTCTGCGAGCTCTACCTCGTCGAGGGCGATTCCGCGGGCGGCTCGGCCAAGCAGGGCCGCGACCGCAGGAACCAGGCGATCCTGCCGTTGAAGGGCAAGATCCTCAACGTCGAGCGCGCGCGCATCGACAAGATCATCACGTCCCAGGAAGTCGCGACCCTCATCACGGCGCTGGGCGCGGGCATCGGCGAGGAGTTCAACCTCGACAAGCTTCGCTACCACCGCATCATCATCATGACGGACGCGGACGTGGACGGCGCCCACATCCGCACGCTGCTCCTCACCTTCTTCTACCGGCAGATGCCGATGCTGATCGAGAAGGGCCATATCTACGTGGCGCAGCCGCCGCTCTACAAGGTGAAGAGCGGCAAGGAAGAGCGCTACCTCAAGGACGAGCTGGAGCTGAAGCAGCACCAGCTTCGCAGGGCGCTGCACGGGGCGGTGCTCTCGCCGGGCGCCGCGGCTCCGCAGCTCTCGGGCGAGGCGCTCGAGAAGATCGCATCCGAATACCTCACCACCGAGGCGATCATCGAACGGCTTTCGGTCGCCATGGATCCGTCCGTCCTGCGGGCGATGCTGGGCATGCCGAAGATCTCGCTCGCCGACAAGGAAGGCGCGACCGCCGCGTCGCGCGAATTCTTCGAGGCACTCTCGCCCAAGCCCCCGAAGGCGCACATCGAGCGCGACCCCACCTCGGACGGCTGGCGCCTGCGCCTGGAGAAGGTCGTCCACGGCAACAAGGTCGAGACCGTGATCGACCACGCTTTCCTGGAAAGCGGCGACTACGCGCAGATCGTGAAGACCGCCGAGACGCTGGCGGGCCTGATCCGCGAGGATGCCCAGGTGAAGCGCGGCGAGTCCGTGCGGTCCATCAAGACCTTCAAGGAAGGCCTCGACTGGCTGCTCGCCGAAGCCAAGGGCTCCATGGCGATCCAGCGCTACAAGGGCCTGGGCGAGATGAATCCCGAGCAGCTCTGGGACACCACGATGGATCCGGCGAAGCGCGTGCTGCTCAGGGTGCAGATCGAGGACGCCATCAGCGCCGGCGAGACCTTCTCGACCCTCATGGGCGACGAGGTCGAGCCGCGCCGGCAGTTCATCGAGAGCAACGCGCTCGGGGTGACCAACCTCGACGTCTGACCCGTGCCGCTCCTGACCGGCACCTTCCGCTCCCTTCGCGAGCGCAACTACCGCCTCTGGGCGAGCGGCGCGATCGTCTCGAACATCGGCACGTGGATGCAGCGCACGGCCCAGGACTGGATCGTGCTGGCCGAGCTCACGCCGCACAACGCGACGGCGGTCGGCATCACGATGGCCTTCCAGTTCGGCCCGTCCCTGCTGCTCCTGCCGTTCTCCGGATTCGCCGCGGACTACTTCGACCGGAGAAAGCTCCTCCTCGCCACGCAGGCGGCCCAGGGCATCCTCGCGCTCGGGCTGGGATTGCTCACCGTGACGGGCACGGTGCAGCTCTGGCACGTGTATGTCTTCGCGTTCCTCCTCGGGTGCGTGACCGCGTTCGACGCGCCCGCGCGCCAGACCTTCGTGTCGGAGCTCGTGTCCGATCCGCTCCTGTCCAATGCCGTCGCGCTCAACTCCACCTCGTTCAACGCCGCGCGGATGGTCGGCCCGGCCATCGCGGGCGTCCTCATCGCGGGAATCGGCACGGGATGGGTCTTCCTCATCAACGCCGCGTCGTTCGTCGCGGTGATCGTGGCGCTCTCGTTCCTGCGCGTGGACGAGCTGCACCGCCGCGAGCGTGCGGTGCGCAAGGCCGGCAGCTTCATCGAGGGATTCCGATACCTGGCCAAGCGCCCGGACCTGCTCACGATCCTGGGCATGCTCTTCCTCATCATGACGTTCGGGATCAACTTCCCGGTGTTCATCTCGGCCATGGCCGTGAAGGCCTTCCACGCGGGGTCGAGCGCGTTCGGCCTGCTCTCGTCGATGCTCGCCATCGGCTCGGTCACCGGGGCGCTCTTCGCGGCGCGCCGGGAGAAGCCCCGGCTCATGCTGCTGCTCGCGGGCGCATCGATCTTCGGGGTGGGCCTCACCGTTTCGGCCCTGATGCCCACGTACGCCCTCTTCGGGATCTCGTTGATCCTGGTCGGCTGGTCGGCGCAGACCTTCAACACCACGGCCAACAGCTCCGTGCAGCTCTTGACCGAGCCCGTGATGCGCGGGCGCGTGATGGCGATCTACATGGGAATCGCGATGGGGTGCACGCCGCTCGGCGCGCCCCTCGTGGGTTGGGTGGCCGATACCTATGGCCCGCGCTGGTCGATCGCCGTCGGCGCGTCGTCAGGATTCCTCGCGGCGCTCCTGGGCGTGGCCTATCTCTATCGTTACCGGGGGCTTCGCGTGAAATGGGCGCGGGGAATCCCGCACTTCTCGCTACGCGGCCGCGAGCCCGCGGGCGACACGAGCCGCGCGGGATACCGCGCGCCGGATCCGCAGACGAAGTAGCGCGAGCCTAGGCCGCGCGCTTGGTCTTCGCGGTCTTCGCGGTCTTCGCCGCCGCCTTGAACGGCTTGCCCTTGGGCTTGCCCTTCTTGCCGGCCTTGGCGTTGATCAGCTCGAGCGCCTCCTCGAGCGTGATGTTGTTGATGGCGTTCTGGTCGGGAAGCGTGGCGTTCACCTTGCCGTGCTTCACGTACGCGCCGTAGCGCCCGGAGTAGAGCGCGACCGGCTGGTTGTCGTCCGGATGCTTGCCCAGGACCTTCAAGGCGCCGCGCGCGCCGAACTGCTTCGGCTCCTTCAGCAATGCCACGGCGCGATCCAGGCCGATATCGAAAACGCTCTCTTCCTTCGGGATCGACTTGAACTGCCCGTCGTGGCTCACGTAGGGGCCGAAGCGGCCGATGGCGGCGACCACTTTCTTGCCGCCCTCGGGATGGGGGCCCAGGTCGCGAGGGAGCGCGAGGAGCTTCTGCGCGATCGCGAGGTCCACGGTGTCGGGCGCGACGTTCTTCGGAACTGAAACGCGCTTGGGCTTCTTGTCGCCTTCCATCTCACCCAGCTGGACGTACGGGCCGAAGGGGCCGAAGAGGAGCTGGATCAGCATGCCGGTCTTCGGGTCCGTGCCGATCTCGCGCTTCTGGCTCTCGGTGCTCTCGGCGCCGTCCACGTTGCGCGTGTAGTCGCAGTCCGGGTAGCCCGCGCAGCCGATGAAGCGGCCGCGGCGTCCCAGGCGCAGGGCGAGTTGGTGCTTCCCGCACTTCGGGCACATCTCGTCCATCTGCTCCTGCGTGACATCCTTGCGCGACACGCCTTCCTTCTCGATCACCTGCGCCGAGAAGTCCTTCCAGAACTTCTCCAGCATCGGCACCCACTCCTCCTTGCCGTTGCTGATGTCGTCGAGCTCGTCCTCGAGCTTGGCGGTGTATTCGTAGTCGACCCAATGGGCGAAATGCTCGGTGAGGAACTTGTTCACGACGCGTCCCACGTCCGTGGGCTGGAAGCGCTTCTTGTCGAGCGTCACGTACTCGCGGTTCACCAGGGTCGAGATGATCGAGGCGTACGTCGAGGGCCGGCCGATGCCGTACTGCTCGAGCGCTTTCACCAGGCTCGCTTCGGAGAAGCGCGGCGGCGGCTGCGTGAAGTGCTGATCGCCATAGAGCTTCTGGATCTTCACGCTGTCGCCCTTCTCGAGGGTGGGCAGGCGCTTGTCCTCCTCCTCGATGGCGTCGTCCTCGTCCTCGTGGTAGACCGCGTAGAAGCCGGGGAACACCATCGTCTGCCCGGTGGCGCGGAAGAGATTGCCCTCGCCGCCGACGGTGAAGTCGACCGCGACGGTGTCGAACTTGGCGGGCGTCATCTGGGATGCGATGGCGCGCTTCCAGATCATCTCGTAGAGCTTGCGCTGCTCGTCGTTCAGGTACGGCGCGACCGAATCCGGGGTGCGCGCGATGGAGGTCGGGCGGATCGCCTCGTGGGCCTCCTGCGCGTTCTTGGAGTTGGAGCGGTACTCGAC